>CAZVLI010000116.1:5990-8533 GCA_964627965.1 uncultured Rhodospirillales bacterium | reverse complement strand
GTGCTGGGCGCCCTGCCCCCCGATCCCGGTGGCGGCGGGGCGCTGGGCGGGCTGGATGCCTGGGTCGCGGTCGACGGCTGGTCGGAGAGCGCGCCGGAACCGCCGCCGGAGGATCACCCGATCACGCCGGAGATGGCGCGGGTACAGCTCGGCCTGCTGATGCACGAGGGGGACGAGGCGCGCCAGGGCCAGTCGGACTACGCGGCCGCGGCCGCCGACGCCTTCAAGCCGCGCCCCGCCCCGGAGGCACCGAACGTGGTGCTGGCCGAAGCCGGCACCGGCATCGGCAAGACGCTGGGCTACGTCGCGCCGGCCAGCCTGTGGGCCGAGCGCAACGGCGGCACGGTGTGGCTGTCGACCTACACCCGCAACCTGCAACGCCAGGTCGACCAGGAGCTCGACCGCCTGTACCCGTCGCCGAACGAGAAGGCGCAGAAGCTGGTGGTCCGCAAGGGCCGCGAGAACTACGCCTGCCTGCTGAACTTCGACGATGCGGTGCGTAACGCGCGGGCCGGCACCGACGCGACGGTGCTGCTGGGGCTGGTGGCGCGGTGGATCGCGGCGACGCGAGACGGCGACATGATCGGCGGCGACTTCCCCGCCTGGCTCGGCACGCTGTTCAGTGCCGGCCGGGTCGCCGCGCTGACCGATCACCGCGGCGAGTGCATCCACTCCGCCTGCCCGCATTACCGCAAGTGCTTCATCGAGACGGTGGCGCGGCGGGCGCGAAAGGCCGAGCTGGTGATCGCCAACCACGCGCTGGTGATGGTGCAGGCGGCGATGGCGGCCGACGCCTCGGAGCTGCCGACGCGCTTCGTGTTCGACGAGGGCCACCACCTGTTCGACGCCGCCGACAATGCCTTCGGCGCGGAGATCTCCGGCCGCGAGGGCGCGGAGCTGCGGCGCTGGCTGCTAGGCCGCGAGGACCGCCGGCGCGGCCGGTTGCGCGGGCTGGAGGAACGGGTCGGCGACCTGCTGCCCGACGAGCAGGACGCCATCGACCTGCTGAAGGACGTACTGGAACGCGCGCGCCTGCTGCCGAGCCAGGGCTGGCTGAAGCGCATCGCCGAGGGCGCCGGCGTCGGCAGCGCGGAGCGGTTCCTGGCGCAAGCACGGCTGCACGTGCTCGCGCGGGCCGGCCGCGACGACAGCCCGTTCGGCCTGGAAGCCTCGACCAACGACCCGGAGAACGGGCTGGTCGGCGCGGCGGAGAAGCTGGCGGGCGAGCTGAACGGCCTGCACCACGCATTGTCCAAGCTGCAGGCGATCCTCGCGCATCGGCTCGACGACGAGGCCGACGAGATCGATACCGGCAGCCGCATCCGGATCGAGCGGGCGACACGCGGGCTGATGCGGCGCATCGCCACCGTCGGCGCCTGGCGCGACATGCTGACCGGGCTGGTCGCCGGCGAGACCCCGCCGGACTTCGTCGATCGCTTCGTGCTGGAGCGGATCGACGGGCGCGACCTCGACATCATGCTGTCGCGGCGCTGGGTCGATCCGACCAAGCCGTTCGCTGCCGCCGTGCTGCGCAAGTCGCATGGCACGGTGATCACGTCGGCGACGCTGCGCGACGACAATCCCGATGCGCCGGACGACTGGCGCGCGGCGGAGGTGCGCACCGGCGCGCTGCACCTGCTGCTGCCGCCGAAGCGGGCGAGCCTGACCTCGCCGTTCGACTATCCGGCGCAGACGCGGGTCTACGTGGTCACCGACCTGCGCCGCGACGACGCCGACCAGATCGGCGCGGCCTATCGCGAGCTGTTCAAGGCCGCCGGCGGCGGCGCGCTCGGCCTGTTCACCGCCGTGCACCGGCTGCGCGCGGTCTACCGCCGGATCGCCGGGCCGCTGGAGGACGCCGGCCTGATGCTGCTGGCGCAGCACATCGACCCGATGGACACCGGCACGCTGGTCGACATCTTCCGCGCCGAGAAGGACGCCTGCCTGCTCGGCACCGATGCGGTGCGCGACGGCGTCGACGTGCCCGGCGACTCGCTGCGCCTGATCGTGTTCGACCGGGTGCCGTGGGCGCGGCCGGACCTGCTGCACCGCGCGCGACGCGCCGAGTTCGGCGGCAAGACCTACGACGACATGCTGGCGCGGCTGCGTCTGAAGCAGGCCTATGGCCGGTTGGTGCGGCGGCAGGACGACCGCGGCGTCTTCGTGCTGCTCGACCGGATGATGCCGTCGCGCCTGGCCACCGCCTTCCCGCCGGGCGTGGACGTGGTGCGCGCCGGCCTGGCCGACGTGGTGGCCGGAACAACGGAGTTCTTGTCCGGGTAGCGAATGCTTGCCGGCCCCGGCGCCGCTCCATATGGTGCGCGCGATCAATCGAGGAGTAGCCGCATGAGCGACGACGCGCTCAATCCGCACGATGCCCTGATCTACCTGATGGTGATCGTTTCCGCCGTCGACCGCGACATGGGCGACGCGGAGCTGCGCCGGATCGGCAACGTGACGCGGCAGTGGCCGGTGTTCGAGGGCTTCGACGAGGAAGACCTGCTGCCGGCGGCGCAGGCCTGCGCCAAGCTGCTGGCGAAGCC
>CAZVLI010000116.1:0-5977 GCA_964627965.1 uncultured Rhodospirillales bacterium | reverse complement strand
GTGATGACGATCATCGTCGCCTCGCTGCCCTCGCGGCTGGCGCCGACCGCCTTCGCCATGGCCTGCGAGGTCGCACTGGCCGACGGCCATGTCGAGCGCGAGGAAACGACGCTGCTGAACATGGTGCGCCGGGTGCTGCAGATCGACCACCTCACCGCCGCCGCCATCGAGAAGGGTGTGGCGGCCCGCAACCAGAAGCTCTAGGCGGCCCGCCGCAGCCTCGCCAGACCCATCATCGCACCGCCGGCTAGAAGGCCCCAGAAGGCGCCGGCGATACCGACGAACGCCAGTCCGGACGCGGTGACGACGAAGCACACCACCGCGGCCTCGCGGTGTTCCTCGGCCTTCAGGGCGTTGACCATCGCGGCGCCGAACGGCCCCAGCAACGCCAGCCCCGCCACCGCCTCGATCAGCACCGGCGGCGAGGCGCTGATGAACGCCGTCGCCACGCCGGCCAGAAGCCCGAACAGCACATAGCCGATGCCGCCGATGACGGCGGCCCAGTAACGCCTGGCCGGATCGGGATGCGCGTCGGGCCCCGCGCAGAGCGCCGCCGTCAGCGCCGCCAGGTTCACCACATGGCCGCCGAATGGCGCGGCGGCGAGGCTGAACCAGCCGGTTACCTGGAACAGTGGCCCCGGATCCGGGCGGTAGTCGTTCGCGTGCAGCACCGCCATGCCGGGAATGTTCTGCGAGGCCATGGTGACGATGAACAGCGGCACGCCGATGCCGACGATCGCCGCCAGGTCGAACACCGGCACCACCAGCACCGGCGTCGGCCACAGCGCCTCGGCCGGCAGCGCCGCCATGTCGGTGGTGAGCACGATGCCGAGCACGGCAACGACGACGGCGGCCGGCATCGCCAGCAACCGGCGCCAGGCGGCGACAACGGCCCAGGCGACCGCCACGGCCAGTCCCACCAACGGCAGTTCGGCGACCGCGCGCACCGGCGCCAGGCACAGGCCGAGCAGCACGCCGGCCAGCATCGCGTTGGCCAGCGGCGCCGGAATCCGCGACACCCAGCGCCCGAGCGGCCGCCACATGCCGGCGATCACCACCAGCACGCCGCAGACGAGGAAGGCGCCGACGGCGGCCGCGAAGCCGCCTTGCGGCGCGCCGGCGGTGGCGAGCAGGGCCACGCCCGGGGTCGACCAGGCGACGGAGATCGGCATCCGCCGCCACAGGCTGAGCGCCGCGCCGCACAGGCCCATCGCCACCGACAGCGCCATCAGGCCGGAAGCGGCCTCGGCCGGTGAGGCGCCGACACCGCGCAGCCCCTGCACCACCACCGCGAAGGTGCTGGCGAATCCGACGAACGCCACCAGCAGGCCGGCACTCAGCGCCGGCAGGGAGAAGTCTTTCAGCACGCGCGCACGAAGTCGGCGACGGCGTCGATGGCTTCGGCCCAGTTCTCCGCCTCGGTGCGGCCGCTGGCCTTGCGCGGCTTGAAGCCGTGATCGCCGTCGGCGAGCCAGTGCAGGCGGATGTTCTTCGAGAGCGTGTAGCCGGCGACCGCGTCGCGGTTGCCCATCGTGTCGCGCTCGCCCTGGCAGATCAGCGTCGGCGTCTTGAGGCTTTCGAGATGCGCGACCCGGGGCTTGTCCACCTTGCCCGGCGCGCAGAAGGGATAGCCGAGGCAGACGAGCCCGCGCACGTTCATCTCGTCGGCGACCATGCTGGCCATGCGGCCGCCCATCGACTTGCCGCCGATGACCAGCTTGTCGGCGCCGAAGTGATCGATCACCGCGCGCCAGGTGTCGAGCAGCACCGGCTGGCGGTCCGGCGGGCGCTTGCCACCAGTGCGCCGCCCGGCCATGTAGGGAAACTCGAACCGCGCGACGCGCAGCCCATGCGCCGCTAACCCCTCCGCGAACGCCACCATGAAGGGCGAGTCCATCGGCGCGCCGGCACCGTGCGCCAGCGCGATCATCGGCCCCCGCTTCGGACCGTCGAGCAGGAAGTCAGGCAGTGACATGGGAGCGGGCGGCGACAGCGCCGCCGCCCGTCTACCGATGCTTACTTGGAGGGGTCCGGCACCAGCCGCAGATACGGCTTCGGTGCCTTCCAGCCACCGGGGAACGCCTTCTTGGCGTCCTCGTCGGATACCGCCGGGACGATGATCACGTCGTCGCCGTGCTTCCAGTTCACCGGCGTCGCCACCTTGTGGGTCGCGGTGAGCTGGATCGAGTCGAGCACGCGCAGCACTTCGTCGAAGTTCCGGCCGGTGCTCATCGGATAGGTCAGCGACAGCTTGATCTTCTTGTCCGGCCCGATCACGAAGACGGTGCGCACGGTGGCGTTGGTCGCCGCGGTGCGGCCTTCGGAGGTGCCGCTCTCGTCGGCGGGCAGCATGTCGTAAAGCTTGGCGACGTTGAGATCGGTGTCGCCGATCATCGGATAGTTGACCGCCGCGCCCTGGGTCTCCTCGATGTCCTTGGCCCACTTGGCGTGGTTGTCGACCGGGTCGACCGACAGGCCGATGATCTTGGTGTTGCGCTTGTCGAACTCTGGCTTCAGCTTCGCCATGTAGCCGAGTTCGGTGGTGCAGACCGGCGTGCACTCCTTCGGGTGCGCGAAGCGAATGGCGTAGTTGTCGCCAATCCACTCGTGGAAATCGATCTTGCCCTCGGTGGTCTCGGCCTGGAAATTCGGCGCGGTGTCATTGATCCGCAGAGCCATGTTGAGTCCTCCCTCAAGGATCTGGCTCCGCACATATATGATAGTGCCAGCGACCCGACAATGACGCGCCCCCGGCGCGAAAGGAACGGACGATGAACGAAGAACGCGAGACAGTCCCAGTCTCGGTGCTGACCGGCTTCCTGGGCAGCGGCAAGACCACGCTGCTGAACCGCCTGCTGGTGCATCCGGACATGGGCGAGACCGCCGTCGTGGTGAACGAGTTCGGCGCGATCGGCATCGACAACGCCCTGGTCGAGCGAGCCGAGGACGACGTCGTGCTGATGAGTTCCGGCTGCCTGTGCTGCACCGTGCGGGGCGAGCTGGTCGACACGTTGCGCAGCCTCTACCTGCGCCGGGTGAAGCAGCAAATCCCAGAATTCAAACGGCTGGTGATCGAGACCACGGGTCTGGCCGACCCGGCACCGATCATCCATACGCTGATGAGCGACCCGTACCTGCAGGCGCACTATCGCCTCGACGGCATCATCACCACGGTCGACGCAGTGAACGGCGCCGGCACGCTGGACAACCACGAGGAGTCGGTGAAGCAGGCGGCCGTCGCCGACCGCATCGTGCTGACCAAGACCGACCTGCCGGAAGCGACGGCGAAGGCGGACGTCGAGGCGCGGCTGCGCAAGCTGAACCCGGCGGCGCCGATCCGGCCGGTCTCGTTCGGCGAGGTCGAGCCGAACGAACTGTTCGGTGCCGGACTGTACGATCCCGACACCAAGACGCTGGACGTGAAGCGCTGGCTACAGGAAGAGGCCTACGCCGAGCCGCACGACCATGATCACGCACACGACCACGACCACGGCCATGACCACGCGCACGGGCATGGAAGCGGGGGGCAGGATCCGCACGACGTGAACCGGCACGACGCCACGGTGCGCGCCTTCTGCCTCTACATCGACGAGCCGATGCCGTGGAACCTGGCCGTCACCTGGCTGGAGATGCTGGCGAACTATCGCGGCCAGGACATGCTGCGGGTGAAGGGCCTGCTGAATATCGAGGAGAGCCCGGACAAGCCGATCGTGATCCACGGCGTTCAGCACCTGTTCCACCCGCCGGTGCAGCTCGACGAGTGGCCGAGCGACGACCGCCGGACGCGCGTCGTCTTCATCACCCGCAACATGGGGCCCGAGCACGTCGAGGACATGCTCAAGACCCTGAAGGACGCCAACGTCAACGTTCGGATGGTGTAGGCGAGATGCCCGGATCAAGTCCGGGCACCTCCGAACGTCTCCTACAGCACCTGGTACACCCGGTAGACCGGCCCCTGCGGCGTGCGGTCGCCGGTGGCGATGAAGCACATCTTGTTGAGCCAGGCGTACTTCTCCGAGGCAGTCTCGAAGTAGGGCGTGGTGCGGAAGTAATACTCCGACGGGTCGACAGCCTGGCCGCTGTTGAGCCGGTCCATCACCTCCTTGGGCCCGTGGCGGTGGCCGCGGTAGGTCATGTAGATGATGGCGCCATCGTCGGTTTCGAGATGCGCGCGGACGTCGAGCTGGGTCACGCCGTCGGACCGGTTGACGATCCAGTCGCCGCCGGACGGCAGCACCTTGCCCTTGATCTTCGGCCCTTCGAACGTACCGCCGTCGAGCACCGCGATGCGCCGATGGCCGAACGGCGTGGCGCCGACGTCCATGATCGTGTTCACGTCGATCTTAATCTCGAACAGGAATTCGGCTTGAATGTCGCTCATGGTGCACTCCCTGAAGTTCGCATGGCGGCATGGTAGGGCGTTGCTGGCGGCGCTGTTAATAGCGCTGGCGCAGCCGGCCCTGGCGGCCGAGTGGGTGGACGTCGAGCTGGTCTTCGCCGCCGACGGGTCGGGCTCGATCAACGACGAGGAATTCGCGCTGCAACGCGCGGGCTACGCCGCGGCGATCCAGGACCCGGACGTGCTGGCCGCGATCACCAACGGCTACAAGGGCAAGATCGCCGTCGCCTATGTCGAGTGGGCGGCGCCGAACAGCGTGCACACCATCGTCGGCTGGCATCTGATCAGCGATGCCGCCTCCGCCAAGGTCTTCGCCGACAAGGTGATCGCCGCTCCGCGCGTGGCGCTGGGCTACAACTCGATCTCGGCGGCGATCCAGCACGCGACCGACCTGATCACCTCGAACGACTACGAAGGCGAGCGGCAGGTGATCGACGTCTCCGGCGACGGGCCGCAGATGAACGGCCCGCCGCTGCCGCTGGTCCGGGCGGAGACGCTGGCGCTCGGCATCACCATCAACGCGCTGGTGATCGACAGCCCGACCGGCGGTGTCTATTCGGGGCCGCGCGGGGAGCCGCTGGGCGAGCACTACCGCAACGACGTGATCGGCGGCCCCGGCGCCTTCGTGATGCGCGCCGAAAGCCGCGCCCGCATCGCCGAGGCGCTGAAGAAGAAGCTGCTGCTGGAAATCGCCGGCCCGGTGCCAGACGGTCAGTCGCTCGCCGCTCGCGCTGGCCGGTAACCGGCCTTCACCAGCCCTTCCATGATGTGTTCCAGGTCGTCGGGCGCGGCGTTCCATTTCGCCAGCTCGACGCGCGGGTCGAGGCCGGGTTTCAGCGCCTCGGCCTGCCGCAAGGAGTCGGCCGCCTCCGGCACCCCGAGCTGACCCTGGGCGGCGGCGGCCAGCATCGGCTGCCAGAAGAAGTCCGGCATGTTCATCGCCAGCAGTTCCGCGAGGCTGGCCGCGTAGTCCTTGCGGTCGTAGTGGTAACGGGCGGCGCTGAAGCGATACCAGGCGGGGTGCAGCGGGTTCAGGCGGATGGCCTGGCGCGACAAGGCCACCCCGGCCTCGAACTGCCCCATGAAGGCGCGGAAATGGCCGATGTCCGCCAGGATTTCCGGGTCGTTCGGGTTCAGGGCGAGCGCGCGGGCGGCTTCGGCCTCGAAGGCGTCGTTCTCGCGGCTGAAGAAATGCACGACGGCGAGCCAGCAGCGGGCGTAGGCGTTGCGCGGGTCGAGCTGCACCGCCCGTTTCGCCATCGCCATGGCTCGCTCGATCGGATCCGGGCGCGGGTTCAGGTCGAAGCGATGTTCGGCTAGGTAGACGTTGGCCAGCAGGGCATGTGCGTCGGCCGAGGTCGGGTCGCGCTCGATGGCGGTCTCCAGCAGCGCGCGGGCCTCGATATGCTCGACAGCGGTCAGGATCGTGGTGAAGCGCCGGGCCCGCAGGACGCAGTCGTAGGCGTCCAGCTCCGCCGCAGTCTTGCGCATCGCGCGGCGCTGACCGGCATCCTGGATGCTGACGCCCAGGGTCGCGACGATGGTGTTGGCGACCTCGTCCTGCACCGCGAACAGGTC
>CAZVLI010000115.1:0-8612 GCA_964627965.1 uncultured Rhodospirillales bacterium | reverse complement strand
GAGACGATGACAGGGGACGAGGACGGCCAGCGGGTTCTGGCCATTCGCGTGGCCGACGGCGCGCGGCGCATCGGCGCGTCCGATCGCGGCCGCGAGCTGGCCGTAAGTCCTGGTTTCGCCGCTTGGAATCCGCCGCAGCGCTTTCCAGACCTCGGCCTGAAAGGCGGTGCCGCGCGGGGCGGCCGGCAACGCGTGCAACGCCGCCGGCTCGCCGCCGAAATAGGCCTCGAAGGCCGTCGCCACGGCCGACGGCACCGGACCGGCGGTCGGTCGTGCGCCGCCATGACGGCGACGCAGATGACCGGCCACGCGGTCCTCGCAGCCTTCGAACTCGGCGATGACCGGCACGCCGTCGTCGTCGACCAGCAGCAGATCGCCGATCGGCGTCGACAGGCGCGAGTGGGTAAGGGCCAAGCCTAGAGCGAGGCGAGCATCGCCTCGGCGCCGCTGGCCTCGGCCTCGCCCGGATTCGGCTCGACGTTGACCGATTTCACCACGCCGTCCTCGACCAGCATCGAGAAGCGGGTGGCGCGCACGCCCATGCCGCGCGCGCTGAGGTCGAGATCGAGGCCCAGCGCCTTGGCGTAGTCGGCCGAGCCGTCGGCCAACATCATGACCTTGTCGCCGGCGCCCTGGTCCTTGCCCCAGGCGCCCATCACGAAGGCGTCATTGACCGACATGCAGGCGATGGTATCCACGCCCTTGGCCTTCAACGCATCCGCGTTCTGAACGTAGCCCGGCACGTGCTTGGCCGAGCAGGTCGGGGTGAAGGCGCCGGGCAGGCCGAACAGCACCACCTTCTTGCCCGAAAACAGCTCGTCGGAGCTGACCGGCTTCGGCCCTTCGGCCGTCATGGTCATGAACGCGCCGCTGGGAACCTTGTCGCCAACACTGATTGCCATCGTCTGAGCCCTCCGTTCGTAAGCCATCGGGGCGGCCAACATGGCCGCCCCTTTTGTCTCTGGCTTATATCCCGACAGGACGGGACTTGGAAGGTCAGGCGGCGCGCACCTTCTCCAGGAAGCTCGCCACCTCGGTGTTGAGCTTGTTGGCCTGCTGCGCCATTTCGGACGCTGCCGACAGCACCTCAGACGAGGCGGAGCCGGTCTCCTGCGCGGCCTGGCTGACCTGCGAGATGCTGGAGTCGACCTGCTGCGTGCCTTGCGCCGCCTGCTGGACCGAGTTCGCGATCTCGCCGGTCGCGGCACCTTGCTCCTCGACCGCGGCCGCGATCACGGCGGCGATCTCGTTGATCTTGCCGATCGTCTCCGACACGCCGGAGATCGCCCCGACGGCGTTCTGCGTCGCCGTCTGGATCGAGCCGACCTGGCCGGCGATCTCGCCGGTGGCGTTGGCGGTCTGGTTGGCCAGGTTCTTCACCTCGGCCGCGACCACGGCGAAGCCCTTGCCGGCATCGCCGGCCCGAGCCGCCTCGATGGTCGCGTTCAGCGCCAGCAGGTTGGTCTGCTCGGCGATGTCGTTGATCAGCTTCACCACCTCGCCGATGCGCTGCGAGTTGTCGGACAGCGCCTGCATCTGCTCGGTGAGCCGCTCCGCCTCGTTGACGGCGGAACCGGCGATGTTGGTCGACTCGGCGACCTGACGGCTGATCTCCTGCACCGACGCGGCCATCTCCTCGGTCGCCGAGGCGACGCTCTGGACATTGGCGGTGGCCTGCTGCGAGGCCGCGGCCACGGTGTTGGCCTGGTTGGAGGTCTCCTCGGAAATCGAGGTCATGGAACCGGCGGTCGACTGCATCTCCGTCGCCGCGGCGGACACGCCGTTGACGATGGAGCCGATGCTGGCCTCGAAGCCGTCGGCCAGCTCCTGCATGGCCTGCTTCTTCTCTTCCTCGGCGCGCCGCTTCTGCTCCTCGGCTTGCGCCTCCAGGCGCTTGTTCTGCTCGGCATTCTCCTTGAACACCTGAACCGCGCCGGCCATCTCTCCGATCTCGTCGCCGCGGCCCTGCGCCGGCACCTCGACATCGAGATCGCCGTCGGCCAGGCGGCCCATCGCGTTGGTCATGGCACGAACCGGGTTCGCAATCGCGCTGCTCAACAGCCAGGCGAGCGTGATGCCCGCGATCAGACCCAGGATCGCACCGATCAGCAGTTCGGTTTCGGCCAGGTTGACCTCGTCGCGAGTACGCTCGCGGATCGTCGCCTCGACCTTCGCGATCTCGGCCTGCAGATGCTCCGCCGCCTTGGTCACCGTCGCCGCGGCTTCCGCCATTTCGCCGTTCACCAGCTTGTCGATGGCGACCTCGTCGTCATGCACCTTGGTGAAGACCTGCTTGTACTCACCCAGCAACGTCTGCGTTTCCTGGAACAGCTCGCGCTCGCGCGGCGTGCGCAGCGTCCCTTCCAGCGCAGCCATCGCCGTCGCAATCTTGGCGTACTCGTCCTCGGCCTTCGCACCGAAGGACTCGTCGTGCCGGCCGATGAAGATGTTGGCGTAGAGCCGGGCGAGCAGTGCGTGCTCGCGCACCTCGACGGCCCGCGTCACGGCCTCCGCGTTGCCTTCGCGACGCGCCTCCTCGACGATCTCGTCCAGGTCCTCGACGATCTTGGCGCCGCTCGGTTCCAGCTTGTCGGTGACCAGGCTGCGGAACTCCTGGTCCAGCGCCTCGGCCTTGTCGAAATCCTTCATGTAGATGTCGAGCGCCGACTGCATCTTCTCGATGTCGGCACGGTGCGATTCGTCGACCAGGTGGTCCAGCGACTCCGCCATCAACGCTTTGAGCCGAGCGCCGATCTCGCGGACCTTCGCCGCTTCCTGCGCGTCGCCGGTATGGGCGAACTCGCGGCCATGGACATTGAGCTTCAGGAACGCGGATTCGATGCGTGCCGTGATGGCCGCCTCCTCGGCGGTCTCGGCAAACTCCTCCACCTCATGACCAACGGTGACGAAGCCGTAGAATCCGAAGGCCGATACGGCCAGGAGAATGGCCAACACCAGGCCGAAACCACCCTGCAGCTTCGTCCTGATCGTCAGGTCAGCTAGCCCGTTAAACACGCCGGTCGCACTGCGCATTTTACTTCCCATCGAACAAGTTCCTTCACTTCGGCCGCGCCTCTCCGCGCGACCGTCACCGCGAGCTAGCAGCGGGTACCCCTCACCCGCATCCCAATAACGAAGAAGCATGTGGAATAGCGCCGGGCCACGGCCCGAGCCGATATGAGCGGCACATAGCGTCACTCTCCACATACGGAGCGTCGAGGCGACCCCAACTCGACGCTTGTGTGCTTCGCGGGTTGGAGAGTGCATATGCACTCCTAACAACCGGTGAAGACAGAGACCTAATCGCAATTAAGTATCTTGCGCGTGAATGCTTGCCGGGCAGCCCATACTGGACAGCGAGCCAGAACGGCGCGGAGAATCAGGCGATAGTCCGTGAATTCGCGAGATCATCCACCATGCCCAACCGCGCACCGACGCAGTCGCTGGCGACGCATCGCGTCGAGAACCAACCCGACGAGCTCGCCGACTATGATCTCTTCAAGAGTGACGCGGCATTGCAGGAAGCTTTGAGGCGCAATGGCGCGGATTGGATCGATGACCGCCTGGGGACGCTTGGCCAGCGGCTTGGCACGGCGGAGGTTCTGGAATGGGGGCGTCAGGCGAACCGCCACGCTCCCGAACTGCGCACCCATGACCGCTTCGGACAGCGTATCGACGAGGTCGACTACCACCCGGCCTACCACCACCTCATGGCGTTGTGGAAAGAGAGCGGCATCGGCTCGATCGCCTGGAGAGGCGACCGGCGCGGTGGCCACACCGCGCATGCGGCGGCGCACTACATGGCCTATCAGGTCGAAGCGGGCGTGATGTGCCCGGCCTCGATGACCTCCGCATCAATTCCGGCGTTGCGCCAGGCACCGGACGTAGCCGCGCAATGGGAACCGCTGCTGCTCGCCGACCATTACGACGCCCGCTTCGTGCCGATCAGTGAGAAGACCAGCGCGACCATCGGCATGGCGATGACAGAGAAGCAGGGCGGTTCCGATGTCCGCGCCAACTCGACCCGTGCAGTACGATGCGCGGACGGTTACACCCTTGTCGGACACAAGTGGTTCTGTTCCGCGCCGATGAGTGACGGCTTCCTTACGTTAGCCTACACCGCCGATCAGGATGGCCTATCGTGCTTCCTGGTGCCGCGCTGGACCCCCGATGGCGCGCGCAACGGCATCCAAATCCAGCGATTGAAAGACAAGCTCGGCAATCGCTCGAATGCCTCAGCCGAGATCGAGTTTCACGACGCCTGGGCGGTAATGATCGGCGAGGAAGGTCGCGGGATACGCACCATCATGGACATGGTGCACCACACCCGGCTGGACGTATCGACGTGGCCCGCGGCGTTGATGCGCCAAGCCACGGTGCAGGCGATCCATCATTGCCTTGGCCGCAGTGCCTTCCAGAGACGGCTGGTCCAGCAACCGATCATGGCCAACGTCCTGGCCGACCTGGCAGTGGAATCCGAGGCGGCGCTGACCTTCGTTGCGCGCGTCGCTCAAGCGTTCGATCTGAGCGAACAGAACCCGACCGAGCGGGCCTTCGCTCGCATTGCCGTGGCGATCGCCAAGTATTGGCTGAACAAGCGTGCCGTGCCGCACCTGCACGAGGCGTTGGAGTGCCTCGGCGGCGCCGGCTACGTCGAGGAATCGGACTTGCCACGCCTATACCGCGAAGCACCGCTGAACGGCACCTGGGAAGGGCCAGGCAATGTGATGTGCCTGGACATCCTTCGCGCACTGCGACGCGAGCCCGCTACCGCCGACGCGTTGTTCGGCGAGATCGACGCGGCGCGTGGGCAACACGCCGGCTTGGACCGTTACGCTGCTGAGACCAAGGCAATGCTGGCGGACGACCGGCCACTGGAACCCGTGGCACGGCTGTTCGCGGAACGAGCGGCGACGTGTCTTCAGGCATCATTGCTCTTGCGGCACGCGCCGACGGAAGTGGCGGCGGCATTCTGCGATACGCGACTGGGCGGACCACGATTGTTCGGCACCCTGTCGCCGGAACTACGTCTGGATCAGTTGATCGAGCGTGCCTGGCCGGCCGCCGCCTAACCGTAGTCAGGGCTTCGGGGCGCGGATCACCGGGGCGCCGTGGACGTGGGCCGGGCGCGGCACCGGCTTGCCCAGCGTGGAGACTGGGCGCTCGGCGAAACGGCCGAGGTTCAGGGCGCGGTCGTACATGACGATGGCGCCGGCAACGCCGACATTGACGCAGAAGGCGGTCGGGATCTTCACGATGAAGTCGCAGCGTTCGACCATCTCGTCGGACAGGTTGCCGCGCTCGGGCCCGAACACGTAGGCCGCGCGCACCGGGTGCGCGAAGCTCGGCAGTTCGACGGCTTCGTCCAGCAGTTCGACGCCGACCAGCTTGCAGTCCTTCGGGAGCTGCATCTCCGCCGCGCTGTCGAAGGTGTAGAAGGGCATCTGCTCCGGCGCGTGGCTGGTGTCGGAATGGCCGCCGCGCTGGGTGTAGGCGGCGTCGACCGTGAACAGGAAGCCGGCGCCGAAGGCGTGTGCCGAGCGAAACAGGTTGCCGGCGTTCATCGGCTTGCTTAAACGTTCAACGCCGATGCCGAAATAGCCGCGCATCGCCCCTTCCAAGAACAGTTTGAGAACCGCCCGACCATGGCAATCGAGGACGCTTTCGGCAAGCCCGGCGACGATCCGGTCGTCGTCGCGGTCACCCGGGGCAAGCGGATGGAGAGCCACCACCTCGTCGACGTCGCGATCGTCGATGCCGACGGCGGGCTGGTCGGCGGCTGGGGCGCGGTCGACCGGCCGGTCTATCCGCGCTCGGCCTGCAAGCCGATCCAGGCCCTGCCGCTGGTGGAATCGGGTGCCGCCGATGCCTTCGGGCTGGAGGCGAGGCATCTCGCGCTGGCGTGCGCCAGCCATGCCGGCGAGCCGGTGCACGTCGATACCGTGCTGGCCTGGCTGGAGAAGATCGGCCTGACGGACGAGGCGCTGGAGTGCGGCGCGCACTATCCGCGCAACGAGGCCGTGTTCCGCGCGTTCGTGCAAAGCGGCAAGGACCTGTGCCAGGCGCACAACAACTGCTCGGGCAAGCACACCGGGATGCTGACGACGGCGGTGCACCTGGGCGAGCCCACCGAAGGCTACATCCGCGCCGATCATCCCGTGCAGCGTCGGGTGCGGGCCGCGCTGGGTGAACTCTGCGGCGCCGATCTGGACGACGCCGCGTACGGCATCGACGGCTGCGGCATACCGACCGTGCCGGTGTCGCTCCGCGCGCTGGCGCTGGGCATCACCCGGCTGGCGACGCCGACCAACCTGCAGCGGCAACGGGCGGCGGCATGCAACCGCATCGTGCAGGCGATGCTGGCCGAACCCTACATGGTCGCCGGACGCAGCCGCGCCTGTACCGCAATCATGCAGGCCGGCGCCGGCGCGGCGATCGCCAAGACCGGCGCGGAAGGCGTCTACATGGCGGCGATGCCGGGCCGCGGCCTCGGCCTGGCGCTGAAGGCGCGCGACGGTGCCGGGCGCGCGTCGGAGGTCGCGTGCGTGACGGCGTTGCGCCACCTCGGCGCCCTGCCGGAACAGATTGCGGACAACGCCGTCGCGGCGATTTTGGACGCGCAGATCCACAACGTGCGCGGCCTGCCGGTCGGCGAGATCCGCGCGCAGGGCTGGGCCGACAGCGCCAGCTTCTAGCACTATAGTTCCACACCGAAACGTCAGAGGGAGGCGAGGCCGATGAAGGCGATGCTGTGCAAGGAATACGGGCCGCCAGAGAGCCTGAGCCTGGATGAGGCGCCGTCGCCCGCCATCGGCGACGAGGAAGTCCGGCTGGCGGTGCGCGCCGCCGGGGTGAACTTCCCGGACATCCTGATGATCCAGGGCAAGTATCAGTTCAAGCCGGACTTCCCCTTCGCGCCGGGCGCGGAGGCCGCCGGCGACGTGCTGGAAGTCGGTGCCAAGGTGCAGGGCATCAAGGCCGGCGACCGAGTGATCGCGATGACCGGCCACGGCGCGTTCGCCGAAGAGGTCGCGGCGCCGGCGCGCAAGGTCCTGCCGCTGCCCGACGACATGGACTACGTCACCGGCGCCGGGCTGGCGCTGACCTACGGGACCAGCGCCTACGCGTTGATCCAGCGCGCCGACTTGCGACCCGGCGAGACGCTGCTGGTGCACGGCGTGGCCGGCGGCGTCGGCCTGTCGGCGGTCGAGATCGGCAAGGCGATGGGCGCCACCGTGATCGCCACGGCCAGCACCGACGAGAAGCTGAAGGTGGCGCAGGACCATGGCGCCGACCACCTGATCAACTACTCGGACGGCGAGTTCAAGGATCAGGTCAAGGAGCTGACCGGCGGCAAGGGCGCCGACGTGATCTATGACCCGGTCGGCGGCGACGTGTTCGACCAGTCGCTGCGCTGCATCAACTGGGACGGGCGGCTGCTGGTGATCGGCTTCGCCGGCGGGCGCATCCCGTCCGCGCCGGCGAACCTGGCCCTGCTGAAGAACTGCTCCATCGTCGGCGTGTTCTGGGGCGCCTGGACCGAGCGCGAACCGGCCGCCAACCGCGCCAACTTCGAGCGCATCTTCCAGTGGTGCCGCGAGGGCAAGCTGAAGCCGCACGTCTCGCACACCTTCCCGCTGGCGCAGGTGCCGGACGCGCTCTACGCACTGATCGAACGCAAGGTCACCGGCAAGGCGGTGATCAAGGTCGGCTGAGGCGGCGCGGGTGAGCGACGCGGGCGACGAGGCGGTCCGGGCACAGTACGAAGCCTACCCCTACCCCGCCCGCGATCCGGCCGACGAGGCCAAGCGGCTGATCACCGGCTCGCCCAGCGATCTGCCGGAGCTGGAGCACTATGTATTTGCCGGCCGGCCCGTGGATGCGGACTTCCGCGCCCTGGTGGCCGGCGGCGGCACCGGCGACGGCACCATCATGCTGGCGCAGCAGCTCAGTCAGCGGGGCGTCGGGCACGTCACCTATCTCGACGTGTCCAGCGCCAGTCGCGCGACCTGCGAGGCCCGCGCCAAGGCCCGTGGCCTGACCAATCTCGCCTTCCGCTCCGGCTCGCTGCTCGACGTCGCGGACATGGGGCTGGGTCCGTTCGACTACATCGACTGCTGCGGCGTACTGCACCACCTGGACGACCCGGCGGCCGGCCTGGCGGCGCTGGTCTCGGTGCTGAAGCCGGCGGGCGGGCTCGGGCTGATGCTATACGGACCCTATGGCCGCACGGGCGTGTACGCGCTGCAGGGTGCGCTGCGGCGGCTCACCGCCGAGCTCGGGCCGGCGGAGAAGGTACGGCAGGCCAAGACGCTGCTCGCGGGGCTGCCGAAGGAACACTGGTTCGCCAGGAATCCCTATGTCGGCGACCATCGCGATAGCGACGCCGGGCTCTACGACCTGCTGCTGCACAGCCGCGACCGCGCCTTCACCGTCGACGAGATCGTCGAACTGGCGTCGGGCACCGGCCTGCGCCTGACCGGATTGCTGCCGGCGGCCGCCTACGACCCCGCCGGTTTGATCCCCGACGCGGGCCTGCGACAGCGCGCGCAGGCGCTGCCGTGGCTGCAACGTGCCGCGCTGGCCGAGGAACTGGCCGGCAACCACAAGAC
>CAZVLI010000114.1:7323-8639 GCA_964627965.1 uncultured Rhodospirillales bacterium | reverse complement strand
CCCCATCACGGCAACGTACTCGCCACGACCGACGGACAGCGAAACGCCGCGCAGCGCCGCGACCTCGGTCTCGCCCATCTGGTAGGTCTTGCGCACGTCTTCGGCGCGGATCAGCGACTCCGCCGTCGCCATCACCCGGCGGTCTCGCGCGCGCGCAGCACCACGACGTCGCCGGCCTTCAGGGCCTCGCCCGTCACCTCAGTCACACGGGCATCGGAAATACCGAGACGGATCCGGCGCGGCGCGATGGTGCCGTCATCGAGCCGGACCCAGACCGTGCCGAAGCGAACCTGCGCCATCCGATCGGAGATCGCCTCGTACTTGGCGTATTGCGCAGGCGTCAGGACCGTCGCCATCGCCTGGCGGAAGCGCTGACGCATCGCGTCGCGGTCGGCCTCACCGGCGGCGATCTGCGGGGCCATCCCGGCGAAAGCCTTCTTCAGCGCATCCTTCGCCTGCCCGACCTGCTCCGGCGTCATCTCCAGCACCGGCGCCAGTCGCTCCAGAATGCGCGATGACAGGCCGCCCTCTTCCTTGCGTTCCGCCACGAGCGCGCGAGCGCCGCCACGCGGCCGGAAGCGCAGCGCGCCGTTCGGAACGGTCAGCACACCGGCACGCTCGCCGGTGACGATGTCGACGTTCGCGGTCATGCCAGGCAGCAGCAGCCGACGCGGATTGTCGGCGGCGATCACCACCGTGTAGGTGACGACGTTCTTGTCCTCGACACCGGCCAGCCGAATCTGCTGTACCCGCCCCTCGAAACTCACGTCGGGATGGGCGTCGACGGTGAATTTCACCGTTTGACCTTCGCTGACCTGGCCGATGTCCGCCTCGTCGACCTGGGCGTCGATCTGCACCTCGCGCAGGTCCTGGGCAATGACGAAGAGTTTCGGCGCGTTCATCGCCGCGGCGACGGTCTGGCCAAGGTCGATGGCGCGGTCGATGACGACGCCGTCGATCGGCGCCCGGATGATGGTGCGCTCCAGGTCGATACGCGCGCTCTTCAGCCCGGCCTCGCGCTGGCGCAACGTGGCGCGGGCATTGGCGAGTTGCGCCTCGGCAACGGCGACCTCGGCCTGGCTGGTCGCCAGCGCGGTCTTGGCATTGTCGAACGCGGCCGCCGACATGTTGCCGCGCTTCACCAGCGCCTCGGCGCGGCGAAAGCTGTCCTCTGCCTGGCTCAGGTTGGCCCGCACGCGCGCGATGGCCGCCGCTTGCACCGCGACGCCGGCCTTCGCCACGGCAACCGCCGCCTCCGCCTCGCTGACGCGCGCCTCGAAGGTCTTGGGGTCGAGCCGGGCGATCACGTCGCCCTC
>CAZVLI010000114.1:0-7313 GCA_964627965.1 uncultured Rhodospirillales bacterium | reverse complement strand
GACCTGGCTGTTGAAGTCGGCGCCGAGTTCGGCGATCTGGCCGGAGAGTTGCGAGCCGACCTCGACGGTGATCAGCGCGCGCACCTTGCCCGACGTGGAGACGAGCCGTCGCACGTCCGCCGTCGCCACCTCGCCGGTCTCCAGCGTGACGCCGACATCGGCCGGTCGCTGCCACTGCACGACGCCATAGGCGCCGGCGGCGACCAGCAAAAGCACGACAACGACCAGCCCGACCCGCTTCATCACGTCCGTCCCCGGGGCTACAACCTGTTGCGGTTATACGCCCTTTCGCGGCCGCTCCGGCGCGAAATCAGGCCAGGTCGGCCAGCACCTGGTCGGGATGCTCGGCCGGCACCACCTTGTCGTACACCTTGGCGATCCGCCCTTCGGCATCGATCAGGTAGCTGATCCGCGCCGGGTAGCCCTGGTCCGGGCTGTCCGCCGCGCCGTAAGCCATGGAGGTCGAGCGGTCCCCGTCCGACAGCAGGTCGTACGGGAAGTCGAACTTGGCCTTGAAGGCGCGGTTCTCGGCCGGCGTGTCACAGCTGATGCCAATGACGACGGCGTTGCGGCTGGTGAAGTCCTGGATTCGATCACGGAACCCTTTGCCTTCAATGGTTCAGCCGGGCGTATCGGCCTTCGGGTACCACCACAGCACCACCTGGTGTCCGCGGTAGCTATCCAGGCTGGTGGCGACACCATCCTGGTTGCGCAGGCTGAAGGCCGGAGCCTCGTCGCCCACTTTCAACAGGGCCATGCGGTTTCCCTCCGTCGTGGCCGCCTCGGAAATCCTCAGAGCAGTTTCGTGCAGTTGGCCAGCGCCGTCTCCGCCGCCTGCGCCAGCGCCGCCTCCTCGGCGGCGATGCCCGACGCGGTCAACGGCGCGGTCCCGAACTGCGACTTGGTCACGTTGCGCCCGGCCAGGGTCAACCGGCAGAGCACGATCATCTCGCCCTCGACGCGGCGGCGCTCGGTGATCTCGTAGCGCCAGCCGTCGGCGCCAAAACGCTGATCGAGCGCCCGCACCGCCGCCGAACTATCCGGGTCGATGGGGCCGAAGCGCCGCCGCGGCGGCAACCCGCCACTGGTTGCCGACGGGCTCGATAACTCGGTCGAACGGCTCGCCGCCGGCGTCGTCAGGATACGGTCGAACTGCTGCCGGTTCTGCTCCAGCAGCTTGTCGAAAGCCGACGTGAAACCGCTGCGGTCGTCCGACATCAGTCGGCGCCGGGCCGGCGCACCGGCGGCTGCCGCCGCCCGGCCCAGCCGTCGCGGAACAGCCGCACAAGGTGGTGCAGCAGGTAGAACACGATCGCCAGCAGGACGAGCAGCACGATGGCCAAGAGTTGCTCGCCGAAGGTCCCGCCGATCACCTCGCCTTTGCCGACCAAGTGTTCGCCCATCATCTCGATGATCTGCAACGTGCCGCCGGCGCAGAAGATCACCGCCACCAGAATCGCCACCTGCAACGTTTCGAACACCAGCGCCTCGGCGTCCAGCTGGTCGACCTTGCGGAAGATGTGACGGCGGAAGGACGACCAGTGCGCCACGACGTAGCCGACAACGCCGATCAGAGATGCGAACCAGAAGACCGCATTGTTGAAGTGAATGTTCGGGATCGCCTCAACGACGAACTGCTCGAACGGCTGGTAGTAGTAGAGGAAGACAAGCAGGATCAAGATGGCGACGACGACGATCCAGAATCGATTGCGTCGGAGATCGTCGGTGTCGTCTGCCATGGTCTACTGTCGCCGCCGCAAGGTCATGATGCGGCGAAATCCTAACTCAATCGCGGGGCCTGTCAAAACCTGCTGCCCACGCGTGCATTGACGGCCTCCGGGCTTCGCGCGAAGCTTGTGACCTGCCCACGGCGCGTCTGTCGACGTCGGGGCCGCACGGCGCACCGAAACAGCGCCGGCATTGGGAGGAGGTCAATCATGAAGAAGGCCCTTATGGCCGCGACGGCGCTTGCCGCAATGTCCTGGTCCGCCGGCGCGATCGCCGCGGACGTGAAGATCGGCGTGCTCTACCCGATCACCGGCGGTGGTGCCGTCTACGGCGTGCCGGCGATGGAAGGCAACCGGATGGCGGTCGAGGAAGTGAACGCCTCCGGCGGCATCCTCGGCAACAACGTCACGATCGTCGAGCGCGACACCAAGCTGAACCCGGCCGAGGCGGCCGCGGCGGCCAAGGAACTGATCACCAAGGACGGCGTCAACGTCATCCTCGGCGGTCTGAGCTCCGCCGTCGGCCTGGCGATTTCCGAGGTCGCGCGTCAGGAGAAGGTGATCTACATCGCCACCATCCCGAAGACGATCCAGATGACGACGTCGAAGCTGCACCCGTACGTGTTCCGCACGTCGTCGCACACCGACTTCGAGGGTGACGCCATTGCCCAGCTGGTGAAGCAGACCGGCACCAAGAAGGTGTGCGACATCCAGCTCGACTACGCCTACGGCCACGACCTGGCCGCCGGCATCGAGAAGGGTCTGAAGCGTCATGCGCCGGACGTTCCGAAGGTGCTCGACCTTCGTTCCAAGCTCGGCGCCACCGACTACAACGCGGTCATCACCCAGCTGCTGGGCGCCGACTGCGACACCGTCACCAGCGGCCTGTGGGGCTCGCACTTCGTGAACTTCGCGCAGCAGGCCAAGCCGTTCGGCTTCTTCGAGGAGAAGCGCTACATCTCCGGCGGCGAGATCGCCAGCCACGAGATCGCCGGCAAGATGGGTAAGGACTACCCGGACAACGTTTGGTCCAACACTTACGAGCTCTGGTACGACCACCCGACCAAGATGCACGAGGAGTTCCACGCGCGCCTGGCCGAGCGGACCGGCACCAAGGAGACCGCGATGTGGCCGGTGCTGGCCTGGATCGGCGTGAAGTTCTACGCCGGTGCCGCCAATGCCGCCGGCAGCCTGGACGCGGACAAGGTCGCCGAGAAGCTGAAGGGCATGTCGATCGACACGCCGGTCGGCAAGCGCACCATCAACGCCGCCGACCATCAGGCCGATACGGGCCAGTTCTGGGGCCCGATGGTGAACAAGGAAGGGTTCAAGTATCGCGTCATGGACCCGGTGACCTACATCCCGGCCCAGATCGGCAACTAAGGCTCGCCCGAGCCTGATCGCGACGCCCGGCCCTGTCGTCGCCACGGCGACAGGGCCGGACCGCTACCCTTCCTCGCAACACGGGCATCCCGCACATGGACGCGCTGGTCGAATTCCTGCGCCAGGATCTCGGCAATCCCGGCATGGCGATGTTGGTCGCCAACCCCAAGTTCGCCTTCATCCAGTTGATGAACGCGTTGTCGATGGGCATGTACCTGTTCACGATCGCGGCGGGCCTGTCCCTGATCTTCGGCGTGCTGAAGGTCATCAACTTCGCGCACGGCGCCTTCTACATGTTCGGCGCCTACATCGTTTATTCGGTCACGCAGACCTGGGAGTTGAACTTCTGGGTCGGCATCGTCGCCGCGGCGGCCGGCCTCACGGTGGTCGCCATCGTGGTGGAACGTGGACTGTTTCAGTTCCTGTACGACAAGGAACACTTGATGCAGTTGCTGCTCACCTTTGCGGTCGTCCTGATCATGGGCGACCTGGCGAAGGTGATCTGGGGCACCGACCAGTACGCCGTCTCCTACCCCGCCGGCATGGAGGGCGCGCTCGACCTCGGCATCACGCGCTATCCGACATACCGGCTGTTCCTCTGCGTCGTCGGGCCGCTCATCGCCGTCGGCCTGTGGCTGTTCATCGAGCGCACGCGGTGGGGCCGCCTCACCCGGGCCGCCACGCAGGACCGCGAGATGCTCGCCGCGCTCGGCATCAACGTGCCGGTGATCTACACCGGCGTCTTCATCCTCGGCTCGGCGCTGGCCGGCGTCGGCGGCGCGCTGGCCTCGCCGTTCAACAGCCCTACACCCGGCATGGACGCGACGATCATCGTCGACTGCTTCGTGATCGTGATCATCGGCGGCCTCGGTAGCCTATGGGGCAGCTTCATCGGCGCCCTGATCTATGGCCTCGTCTACAACTACGGCTCGGTCATCGTGCCCAACTGGCAGGACGTCTTCGCGTTCATCATCCTGATGGTGGTGCTGCTGGTCAGGCCCTGGGGCCTGTTCGGCCGGCCGATCTCCGAGGGGCACTGAGCCATGACACAACCGATGTCCCGCTCGGTGATGGCGCTCTGCGTCGTCGTGCTGCTGCTGATCGCGGCGGTGCCGATGGCCGGCTCGGCCTACCTGATCGACGTCGCCACCGAGATCCTGATCTATGCCCTGTTCGCGCTGTCGCTCAACGTGATCATCGGCTATTCCGGCAACGTGTCGTTCGGCCACGCCGCCTACTTCGCCATCGGCGGCTACGTGAACGCGATCCTGCTCACCACCTACGGTTGGCCGCTGGTGGCCAGCTTCGTCGCGGCGATCCTGGCCTCGATGCTCGCCGCCGCGGTGGTCGCCTACTTCTGTACTCGGCTCACCGACATCTACTTCGCCATGCTGACCCTGGCCTTCGCCATGTTCGTCTGGGCGGTGTGCTTCAAGTGGCGCTCGGTGACCGGCGGCGACGACGGCTTCGTCGGCGTCACGGTGCCCGGATGGATCGACGACCGCCACCGCTTCTTCTACTTCACCCTGGTCGTGGTAACGGTCTCCGCCGGCGTGCTGTGGATGATCTGCCACTCCGCCTTCGGCCGCGCCCTGATCGCGGTGCGCGAGAACAGCACCCGGGCCGGCTTCGTCGGCATCAACACCCGCCTGATGCGCTGGTCGGCCTTCGTCGTCGCCGGCACCTTCGCCGGCATCGCCGGGGCGATCTTCGGCATGTTCCACCACGGCATGTACGTCGAGTCGGCCTTCTGGACGCAGTCGGCGACGGTGCTGATCATGACGCTGCTGGGCGGGCTCTACTCCTTCTTCGGCCCGGCGATCGGCGCCGGCACGCTGTTCGTGCTGCAACGGCTGACCAACGAGTACACCGAGTACTGGCCCACCGTGCTCGGCGTGATCTTGCTGGTCATCCTGCTGTTCCTGCCGGACGGCCTGGCCGGCCTCGCCAGCCGACTTCGCGGCCGAACCGCATCGGGGCGCTGACCATGCTGGAAATCACCGGTCTCAGTAAGAACTTCTCCGGCTTCCAAGCCATCAACGACGTGCACTTCACCCTCAAGGAGGGCGAACGGCACGCCATCATCGGCCCCAACGGCGCCGGCAAGACGACCTTCTTCAACCTGATCACCGGCCACTTGGAGCCGACCTTCGGCAAGGTCGAGTTTCGCGGCCGCGACATCACCGGCATGGCGCCGCACAAGATCGTCAAGCAGGGCATCGCGCGCTCGTTCCAGCGCATCAACATTTACCCACGCATGACGGTGTTCGAGAACGTGCAGGTGGCATTGATCGCGCGTGACAACCGCCACCTGCGCATGTTCACGCCGGCGTGGAAGCTGAACCTCGACGAGACGGCGGAGCTTCTGGAGCTGGTCGGCCTGGTCGACGAGCGCGATGAGGTCGCCGGCGAGCTGGCCTACGGCCGCCAAAAGCAGCTGGAACTGGCCATTTCGCTCGCCGCGGAGCCGCGCGTGCTGCTGCTCGACGAGCCGACCGCCGGCATGTCGCCGACCGAGACCGGCGACTCGATCCGCCTGATCGATCAGGTCGCCAAGGCACGCGACCTGACACTGCTGTTCACCGAGCACGACATGTCGGTGGTGTTCGGCATCGCTGACCGCATCACCGTGCTGCATCTCGGCGAGATCCTGGCCAGCGGCACCCCGGAGGAGGTGCGCAACAACCCGCAGGTCCGCTCCGTCTATCTCGGCGAGGAGGTCGACGATGCCGCAGCTTGAAGTCGATGGCATCCACACGGCCTACGGCCTGTCCAAGGTCCTGTTCGGCGTGTCCTTCACCGTCGAGCCCGGACAGTGCATCTCGCTGATCGGCCGCAACGGCGTCGGCAAGACCACGACCATGCGCTCTGTCATCGGCCTGACCCCGCCCCGTCAGGGCAAGGTCGTGTTCGAGGGCACGGACATCTCGCAGCTCGCCACACACAAGATCGCCAAGCTCGGCATCGGCTTTGTGCCGGAGGAGCGGCGGATCTTCCCCGACCTCACCGTCTGGGAGAATCTCGACATCGCCCGCCGGCCGGCGGGAAGCGGCAGCGGCTGGGACGAGGATCAGGTGTTCTCGCTGTTCCCCGATCTCGGGGCGATCAAGACGCGTCAGGGCGGCGTACTCTCCGGCGGGCAGCAGCAGATGCTGACCATCGCCCGCTCGCTGATGGCGAACCCGCGGCTGCTGCTGCTGGACGAGCCGTCGGAAGGCCTGGCGCCGCGCGTCGTGGAACAGCTCCTGGAACGGGTGCAGCAGCTCAAGGCTTCGGGCCTGTCGATCGTGCTGGCCGAGCAGAACCTGAAGTTCGTGCTGGCGCTGTCCGACTACTGCCATCTGATGGAGAAGGGCCAGGTTCAGTATTCCGGCACGCCCGCCGAGCTGCGCGAGAACCCGGAAATACTTGAGCGCCACCTCACCCTGTGAGGTCAACGGCGCGCCGATCGAGCCGTTATGAGCGAGCCCGTCAGCAAGACCCGGATGTATGACGGCCTGACCGGCTTGCCGCCGCTGGTGGAGAAGGCGGTCGCGCTGTCGCTGGAGGCGGACTTCCACCATTCGTGCTTTCCGGAGCAGGGCCGGTTGCTTCAGTTGCTCGCCGGCGGCCGCCGGGGCGGCCGGATCGGCGAGACCGGCACGGGCTGCGGCGTCGGCCTGGCCTGGATGTTGAGCGCGGTCGACGCCGACACCACGCTCGTCAGCGTGGAACGCGACGCAAGTCGGGCCGCCATGTGCCGGGACCTCTTCGCGTCCTATGAGAACGTCACGCTGATCGAAGGCGATTGGACCGAGATCGCGCCCCACGCCCCCTTCGACATGCTGGTGCTGGACGGCGGCGGTGGCGGCAAGCAGCCGGGCAAGGCGACGGTCGACCCGGTTCAGTGGCTACGGCCAGCCGGCACGATCGTGCTGGACGACTTTCACCCGCCGGCCGACCGTTGGCCGCCAGTTGCGGATGCGGAAATCGACGAATATGGCCGTGATCTCGACGGCGCGCGTCGCCACTGGTTCAACCATCCGGCGATGCTGACGACCGAGTTTCGCGTGCATCCCCAGGCCTCCGCCCTCGTCGGCATGCGTCGCGAGGCCGCGGATCGTTGAGTTGGCGCAACGGCCCATTGACCCCGCTTCGCAGGTGCGGGAAGCTTTGCCCTCGAGGGCGCGGTCGTCTGTTCTTTCTGGGGAGTTGCCATGGGTT
>CAZVLI010000113.1:5598-8641 GCA_964627965.1 uncultured Rhodospirillales bacterium | reverse complement strand
TGGAGCCTTCATGCAGCCGAACGACCGCGAAATCATCGCCCACCTCAACCGGGCGCTCCGCAACGAGTTAACCGCCATCAATCAGTACTTCCTGCACGCCAAGATGCTGAAGGATTGGGGGCTCGGCGAGCTGGCAGAGAAGGAAGAGCATGAGTCCATCGACGAGATGAAACATGCCGACGAGCTGATCGAGCGGATTCTGTTCCTCGATGGTCTGCCGAACCTGCAGGACATCGGCAAGCTGTTCATCGCCGGCATCCTGCCCGGCATCCTGCTGACCGCGCTGTTCATGGTCGCGGTGCTGTTCACGGTCTGGCGCCGCCCGGCCGACGGCCCCGCCGGCGAGCCGGTGCCGCGCGCGGAACGCTACGCCGCCTACGCCAAGGTCTGGCCGGTGCTGGCACTGTTCGCACTGGTGCTGGGCGGCATCTACTTCGGTGTGTTCACGCCGACCGAGGCGTCCGGCATCGGCGCCACGGGAGCCGCGCTGTTCGCCATCGCACGCGGCTACTTGCGATCCTTCCGCGACCTCTACGAAGTGCTGCTGGATACCTCCAAGACGACCGGCGGTTTGTTCATGGTGATCTTCGGCGCCCAGGTCTTCGCCAACTTCATCAACCTGTCCGGCCTGCCCTACGACCTCGTAGACCTGATCGAGGAGATGCAGCTCTCACCGATGGGCGTGGTGATCTCGGTCTGCGTCATCTGCATCATCCTGGGCATGATCTTCGAGGCTGTCGGCCTGCTGCTGCTGATCGTGCCGGTATTCCTGCCGACCCTGATAGGCATGGACGTCGACCTGATCTGGTTCGGCATCATCATGGTGCTGGTGGTCGAGATGGGCCTGATCACGCCGCCGATCGGGATGAACGTCTTCATCGTCCGCTCCGTGATCGTCGATATCGCACTGTGGCCGATCTTCCGCGGCGTCATGCCTTTCGTCGTCGCCGATGTCGTCGCCCTGGCGATCCTGCTGTCCGTGCCCTTCTTCGCCCTGGGTCTGCTCTAGCCCGCCCGCTTCAGGACCTGGCCGGTGGCGATGTCCGTCGGGAGCGCGTCGTCGACAACCTGCCCGCCGTTGACGAAGACATGGACGATGCCTTCCGGGTACTGGTTCGGGTCGGTGAAAGTCCCCTTGTCGATCACCGTACCGGCGTCGAACAGCACCAGATCGGCGAAGGCGCCCTCGCGAATGTAGCCGCGGTCGGTCAATCCGAACTTGTCGGCGCAGAAACCTGTCATCCGGTAGACCGCCTCCTCGACCGGCATCAACGCCAGGTCGCGCGCGTAGTGCCCCAGAACCCGGGCGAAGGTGTTGTAGAGCCGGGGGTGCGGCTTGCCGTCCAGCGTCGGAATGCCGTCGGAGCCGATCATCGTCGACGGGTGACGCATCACCGTCTGCACATCGTCCTCGTTCATCATGTGCAGGATGACGCTGGCGCCATCGGCCTGCGTCGCGACATGCTCGGCCGCCGCGCGCGGCTGCATGTCGAGGTTGTTGGAGATCTGCTCGATCGACTGGCCCTCCCATTCCGGGTGGCCCGGCGCGGAGGCGATCACCAGGTCGGAAGGCCGCACCGAGGCGATGCCGGCATCGCCACCGACGTTGCCTGACAACGCGCCGTTCTCCAGCACCGAGCGCAGCATGGTGGAGCCGGCGGTGTAGGGATACTGGTCGGCGTGGACACTCTCGCCACGTTCCTGCGCCGCCTCGATCAGCTTCAGCGACTCGTTGACCAGGCCCCATGAGTTCCGCCCGGCGGCCTTGTGGTGCGAAATCTGCACCGGCACCCCGGCCCGCTCGCCGATCTCGATAGCTTCCTTCACCGAGGTCACCAGGCCCGGCCCCTCGTCGCGCATGTGCGTGGCATAGAGCGCGCCCGTGCCCTTCATGACGCCGGCCAGTTCGGCGATCTCGTCGGTCTTGGCGTAACGGCCGGGCTCGTAGATCAGGCCGGTCGACATGCCGACGACACCGGCGTCCAGCGCTTCCTGTACCAGCGCTTTCATCTGCTCGAGTTCGTCGTCGGTCGGCGCCCGGTTGGCGCGACCCATCACCGACATCCGAATGGTGCCGTGCCCGGCCAGCACCGCGATGTTGGCGCCCAGCGGCCGCGTCGCAAGCGTGTCGAGATAGCCGGCGTAGCCTTCCCACGGCGACACGTCGCCGATGTTGGTCAACGCGCCGATCATCTCCGCCGCCGCCGCGTAGGGCGCGGCGCCGAAGCCGCAATTGCCGACGACGCAGGTGGTCACGCCGCCACGCGTCTTGAACGACATCGACGGATGCGTCAGCGCGGCGAAGTCGTCATGCGTGTGCACATCGATGAAGCCGGGCGCCAGCGCCAGCCCGGCGGCGTCGATCTCCTTGTCCGCCTCGGCGTCGTCGGCATCGCCGACCAGCGCGATGCGCTCGCCACGAACGCCGACGTCGACGCGAGCCGGCGCCGCGCCGGAGCCGTCATAGACCTCCGCGTTGCGGATCAGCAGATCGTAGCGTTCGGCCATGGCGGCAACCTCCCGGGGCAAGTGTCCTTCCCCGGTTGTAGCCGAGATTGGCGTTCGGCGTCAGCGCCTCAGTAGGCCACGTCGCGCCCCGCATCCTTGGCGATCTCGCGCGCGCTCGGGTTGACCGACGGGCGGAACGGCATGGCGCAAACCTCGGCGTCGACCGGTTGCCCCGGCTGATCGGCGTAGTGGTCGGGCAGCCAGACCTTCAACGCCGTACCCTCCGCCGCCAAACCGACCGGCACGTGGCCCATGGCGATGTTGCAGCCGAGCTCGGGCGAGTACCACGGCGAGGTGACATAGCCGACCGGCTCGCCACCGCTCTCGTCGGAGATCAGCCAGAAGTCGGGCGCGTAGTCGTCGATCGGCTTGCCGCCCAGGCGCATGCCGACCAGCGTGTTCTTGAACGGCGGCCGGCCCGCTTCGATCTCCGCCCGCACCTTCTCCAGCGCCGCCTTGCCGATGTAGTCGGCCGTCTTCATGCGCGGCACCTGATAGGCGAGGTTGCACTGGAACGGCCGCGTCTCCTGGTCCG
>CAZVLI010000113.1:0-5588 GCA_964627965.1 uncultured Rhodospirillales bacterium | reverse complement strand
AGACCGCGAGGGCGAGTCGATCTCCTGGCACCTGGTCCAGGTCCTGGCCCCAGGACAGGATGCCGGCGGCGATGCGGCGATGATGCGCCGGGGCAATCACCATCAGGTTGTGCGCCTCGCCGGCCTCCAGCACGGCGTTCCACATCGCCTCCGCGTGCTGCAGGGAGTCGATGAGATAGATCTCATAGCCCTTCTCGCCGGAGAAACCCGTCTGCGACACCAGCACCTTGCAGCCGCCGACTTCGCCCCACATCAGGCCGTAGTAGGGAATGTCGCGAACCGCCTCGCCGACCAGGTCGACCATCAGCGCCTCGGACTTCGGGCCCTGGATCTGCACCGGCGAGACGTCGATCTCGCCGATGGTGACGTCGAACTGCATGCCGTAGTTGACGCCGCGCAGCCACCACTCGATGTCGCTGTCGGACAGCGAGAACCAGAACTCGTCCTCGGCGACACGCAGCAGGATCGGGTCGTTCAGAATGCCGCCCGCCTCGTTGCAGAGGATCACGTACTTGCCGTTCATCGGCGCGATGCGGGTCACGTCGCGGGTGACGACGTGATTCACGAAGGCTTCCGCCTGCGGACCCTTCACGCGGATTTGCCGCTCGACCGCGACGTTCCACATGGTCACGTGATTGACCAGCGCGTCGTACTCCACCATCGCGCCGCCATCTTCCGGCCGGACGTATCCGCGCGGATGGTAGATGCGGTTGTAGACCGTGGCGCGCCAGCAGCCGGCCTGGTGCGACAGATGCCAATAGGCCGATTTGCGGACGCGGGTGGAGATCAGCATCTCGGTCGGCGTCGGACCGGACTGGCGCAAGTTGATCGGCACCAGCCGGTCGGACTGGTCGACCGACATGCACTGGCGCATCTCGTAGCCGGAGGTGGATTGGGACAAAGCGGTCTGGGGCGTGCCGACGGTGCGATTCATGATCTGTGCCTCGCAGGGAAATGCCGAACCTGAACGAGGATGACCGTCCGCCGGCATCGGCGCGGCTACGGAAGCGACATCGTTTGTCCTCTCACCGTCATTTTCTCAGGCGCGCAGACGTTCGTTGGTGGGGTCGAACGGGCTGTCCGCGATCACGGTGACGCGGTGCGGTTCGCCGAGGATGTCCATCGACAGTTCGGTGCCTACCGCCGCAAGCGCCGGCGGCACCATCGCCAGCGCCAGCGACTTGCCAAGCCGGAAGCCGTAATTGCCGCCAGTGGCGCGACCGACCATCTCGCCGCCGTAACGGATCGGGTTGTTGCCCAACGCGTCGGCATCGGCGACGTCGTGCACCTCCAACGTCACAAGCTCGTTCTTGAACCCTTCATCGCGCCAGCGCAGCAAGGCGTCGCGCCCGACGAAATCGCCCTTGTCGGGGTGCACGAAACGGTCGAGTCCAGACTCATAGGCCGCGTACTCGATGGAAAGCTCGGTGCCGACCATGCGGTAGGACTTCTCGATACGCAGCGAGTCCATCGCCCGGATGCCGAACGGCTTCAGGTCGAGATCCTGGCCCGCCGCGAAGAGCACGTCGAAGATGTGGTTCTGGTACTCCAGCGGGTGGTGCAGTTCCCAGCCCAGCTCGCCGACGAAGTTGACCCGCATCGCTTGCAACGGCGCCTGCCCGACGACGATGGATTGAGCGCTGAGCCATGGAAAAGCATTGCCGGAGAGGTCGTCCGGACTGACCCGTTGCAGCAGCGTCCGCGCCTGCGGACCCGCCAGCACCAGCACCCCCATGGAGTTCGTCAGATTCTGGAACTGCACAGAGCCGTCGTCTGGCATGTGCCGCCAAATCCAATCGTGGTCGAGCCGCTGATAGGCGCCAGCGGAGACGAGATAGAAGCTGTCCTCGGCCTCGCGCAGGATCGTGAACTCCGAATGGACACCGCCGCGGCTGTTCAGCGCGTGGCACAGGCCGATCCGGCCAACGCGGCGCGGCAGTTTGTTGGCCACCAGGCGATCGAGGAACGCTTCCGCCCCCGGTCCCGATACCCGCGCCTTGGCGAAGGCGGTCATGTCGAGCAGGCCGACCTTCTCGTGCACGTGCCGGCACTCGTTGCCGACATGTTCGAACCAGCGCGAGCGACGAAACGACCAATGGTCCTCCGCCGGCGTGCCCGCAGGCGCGAACCAGTTCGGCCGCTCCCAGCCGAACTTCTGCCCGAACACCGCGCCCTTCGCCTTCATACGCTCGTAGCACGGCGCGGTGCGCAGCGGCCGTCCGGCAGGCCGTTCCTCGTCCGGATAGTGGATGGTGAAGACGTTGGCGTAGGCCTCCTCGTTCTTCGCCTTGAGATAGCCGGCGGTCGCGTAGTCGCCGAAGCGGCGCGGCTCGACGCCCAGCATGTCGATGGTCGGTTCGCCCTCGACGATCCACTCCGCGAGCTGCCAGCCGGCGCCGCCGGCCGCGGTGATGCCGAAGCTGTGCCCCTCGTTGAGCCAGAAGTTCGGCAGCCCCCAGGCCGGGCCGACGATCGGGCCACCGTCGGGCGTGTAGGGGATGGCGCCGTTGTAGACCTGCTTCACGCCAACCTCGCCGAAGGCCGGCACACGGCTGATCGCGGCTTCGATATGCGGCGCCAGCCGGTCGAGGTCACCCTGGAAAAGTTCGTACTCGCTGTTGTCGGCCGGCCCATCGACGTAGCAGGCGGGTGCCCCGACCTCGTACGGACCGAGGAGCAGACCGGCATTCTCCTCTCGCAGGTACCACGACCCATCCGACTCGCGCAGCACGCCCATCTCCGGCAGGCCCTGCTCGTGTCGCTTGACGATCTCCGGATGCGGTTCGGTGACGATGTACTGGTGCTCGACCGGGATCACCGGCACGTCGAGACCGACCATGGCGCCGGTCTTGCGCGCGAAGCTCCCCGTCGCGGACACCACGTGCTCACAGCGAATCTCACCCTTGTCGGTGGTGACGACCCAGTCGGCGCCGTCGCGACGAATTCCGGTGACGGTGGTGTGGCGATAGATCGTGGCGCCGCGCTTGCGCGCCCCGGCCGCCAGCGCCTGGGTCAGGTCCGCTGGCTGGATGTAGCCGTCCTCGGGGTGCCGGATCGCACCGACCAGCCCCTCGGTGTTGCACAGCGGCCAGAGTTCCTTGACCTGCGCCGGCGTCAGGAAATCCACCTGCACGCCGATGGTCTCGGCCACGCCGGCATACTGGTGGTACTCGTCCATGCGGTCGGCGTTCATCGCCAGGCGGATGTTGGAGACCTTGCGAAGGCCGACCTCCTGGCCGGTCTCTTCCTGCAGACGCTGGTAGAACGCGACGGAATACTTGTGCAGCTGGCCGACGGAGTAGCTCATGTTGAACAGCGGCAACAGGCCGGCCGCATGCCACGTCGAGCCTGACGTGAGCTCGCGCCGTTCGACCAGCACCACGTCGCTCCAGCCCTTCGCCGCCAGGTGGTAGAGCGTCGACACGCCAACCACGCCGCCGCCGATCACCACCACACGCGCCTGATCCTTCATCGTCGCCTCCTTGCCGTCCGACGCCATTGCAGCATCCGGCGCCACCAGGAAGTTTGCCGCCAGCGACGCCCGCGCCGCCGATAGCGACATTCACGTTGCACGTCGATGTTGACGACCAGGGCATCTCAACGCCACCATCGTTACGGAAAATCTGAGGCGGCACCGCCCTGCTGGCGGTTGGCGACGGGACGAGCGGCATGTTCGGTGTGACGGCGAGCGAGCGACCGCTGGAGCTGCTCTTCCTGCTCGTGCCGAACTTCTCGATGATGGCCTTCACCTCGACGGTCGAACCGCTGCGCGCTGCCAATCGTCTGGCTGGCGACGAGCTCTACGCGTGGCGCACGGCATCGGTGGACGGCGCACCGGTCGCCGCCAGCAACGGCATGCCGCTGCTGCCCGATACCGCCATCGCGGACGTCGACGGTCAGCCGGCCGCGGTCGTCACCTGCGCCGGGATCGACGCGGAACGTTACGACGACCCGGCCCTGTTTGGCTGGCTGCGCCGCATTGCGCGCCAGGGCACCATCGTCGGTGGTGTCTGCACGGGGCCGCTGCTGCTGGCCAAGGCCGGGGTGCTGGATGGCTATCGCTGCACCATCCACTGGGAGAACATGGAAGCCTTCGCCGAGGAGTTCCCGGAGCTCGACATCACGGCGACGCTGTTCGAGGTCGACCGCAACCGGTTCACCTGCTCCGGCGGTACCGCCCCGCTGGACATGATGCTCTACATGATCACCGAGGATCATGGGCAGGACCTGGCGATGGCCGTGGCCGAGCAGATGGTGCACTCGATCATCCGCCACCCGGCCGATCCGCAGCGTATGTCGCTGCGCTACCGCACCGGCATCAGCCACCCGAAGCTGCTGGCGGCCATCGCACACATGGAAGCCTATCTGGAGGCGCCAGTCGGCCGCGACGAGTTGGCCGGAGCGGTCGGCCTCTCGAACCGGCAACTGGAGCGGCTGTTCAACAAGTACCTCGGCCTTTCGCCAGCCCGGTACTACCTGAACCTGCGCCTGAAACGGGCCCGGCAGCTGCTGAGCCACACCTCGATGCCGATCCTGCAAGTCGCCGTCGCCTGCGGCTTCACCTCCGCGTCCCACTTTGCACGCTGCTACCGGCAGCTCTTCGGCCATGCGCCACGCCAAGAACGTCCCGTCGGGATTGCGCCGCACTGAGCCCGCCCTGTATTGGGTTGGGCATGAGCGACTTCCAGAATATCGACTACGAGGTTCGCGACCGCGTCGCGGAGATCACCATGCGCCGCGCGCCGGTGAACGCCGTCAACCACGGCCTGATCGATGACATTCTCGCCGCCTACGCCAAGGCACGGGCCGACGACGGCGTCCGGGCGGTGATCCTGACCAGCGCCTTCGAGCGCGCCTTCTCCGCCGGCATGGACTTGGAGATGATCAAGGGCGGCGATGGGCTGGTGCTGCGCGGCTTCCTCGAGAAGCTCTATCTCGGGGTGCACGACGCGCAGTATCGGATGGGAAAACCGACCATCGCCGCGTTGACCGGCCCGGCCCGCGCCGCCGGCGTGACCCTCAGCGTGACCTGCGACGTGATCGTCGCCTCGGAGAACGCCAGCCTGGGCTATCCGGAGATCGACGTCGGCGTGATCCCGGCGATGCACTTCGTCCACCTGCCGCGCGTGATCGGGCGTCACAAGGCGTTTGAGTTGCTGTTCTCCGGCAAGCCGGTCCCGGCCGCCGAGGCGGAACGGCTGGGCCTGATCAACCATGTCGTGCCGCAAGATCAGGTCATGGCCAGGGCGCGCGAGATCGCCGCCGGCTTCGCGGCGAAATCGCCGGTGGTGATGCGGCTCGGCCGCGACGCCTACATGCGCGTGAACGACATGGAATACCGCCGTGCCATCGAAAGCACGGTGGAAACGATGTGCAACATCATCGCCACTGCCGACGCGCAGGAAGGGCTCAACGCCTTCAACGAGAAGCGCAAGCCGAACTGGTAAGGCGCGACAGCGGCCCGGCCGGCGAGGCTTGACTCATCGGCAATTCGATTTGAACATCCGTTCAAATCGAACGAGGAAACCGCCATGGCCCGCTACGACCGCCTGATCCGCAACGGCATGATCGTCGACGGCACTCGCTTG
>CAZVLI010000112.1:4625-8642 GCA_964627965.1 uncultured Rhodospirillales bacterium | reverse complement strand
TGCGCGCGTCGAGGTCGAGATGGCGCTGCGGCTGAACGGTTTGTTCGCCGATACGGCCGAACAGCTGCCGAACGTCGCCGGGGCCTTCTACCTGTCGCGCCGTGGCTTCCGGAACGCCTATCCGTGGCGTCCGTCTTCGGCCAGCCGGTTTCAGCCGGACCACCTCGACCAGCCTTTCTTCCGCCTCGGCCAGCCGGCCGCGAACAAGGCGCGCACGGTCTACTGGACCGAGCCGACGCAGGATCCCGATCGGCGCGAACTGGTGGTCGCCTCGGCCGCGCCGATCTACGAGGGCCAGTTGTTTCGCGGCGTCGTCGGGATCGAGTTGACCCTCGACTACCTGAACCGTGTGAACGCGAACTTCGACTACGACGCTGGCGAGGTGCTGGTACTGGCTTCAGGCGGCAGCGACGTGCTCGCCCATCCCGGCCTGCTGTGGCAACCGATGGAGGAACGCGTCGCGCCCGACGAGGTGCTGGCCGTCGATCGGGTGCGGCTCCTCGGCGCGTTGCTGAGCCATCCGGCGCGGACGATGCTCGACCTCGGCGACACCATCGCCTTTCACCAGGGCCTGGAGTTCGCGCCCTGGCGGCTGGTCTACCTCGTTGACAAGGCGGAGATCGTGACCGCGCTGATCTGGCAGCGCGCGCCGCAGCTGGTTCTGCTGTTCGTCGGGCTGACCGCGTTGCTGCTGGTCACGCTGCGGCTCACCCGCCAGGAGTTCATCGAGCCGGCGAGCAAGCTGGTGGCGCATATCGACCGCCACGGCAGTGGCGAGGAACTGGAGATGCCGCGCGTGCCGCCGGGCTGGCGGCCGTGGTTCGAGCAGATTTCCCAGACCTTCGAGGAGAATGCCGAACTCGCCGGTATCCGCCAGGAGCTCGACGTCGCCCATCGTATGCAGCTTTCGATCCTGCCGACCGACTTTCCGGACCGGCCGGAGATGGCGTTGTTCGGCCAGATGCGTGCCGCCAAGTCGGTCGGCGGCGACTTCTACGACTTCTTCGAGCTGGGCGACGGTCGCTGGGGCTTCGTCATCGCCGACGTCTCCGGTAAGGGCGTGCCAGCCGCCCTGTTCATGATGATCACGCGAACGCTGCTGAAGGCGACGGCGCTGTCCGCGCCACGCCCCGGCGAGTGCCTGAGCCGTGTCAACGAACTGCTGTGCCAGGAGAACGACGCGATGATGTTCGTGACCCTGTTCTATGGTGTTTTCGACGCCGCCAACGGCGAGCTGGTCTATGCCAACGGCGGTCACAACCCGCCCTGCATCCTGCGCGGCGACGGCGAGGTGACGATGCTGCCGGGCACCGATGGCGTCGCGCTGGGCGTGATGGACGGCCTACCCTACAACGAGCTGGTGCTGCAACTGGATCCCGGCGACACCCTGTTCTGCTATACCGACGGCGTGACCGAGGCGATCAATCCGGACCAGGAGGAGTACGCCGAGCAACGCCTCGTCGGTATGCTCGCTGGCGCCGGTGCCTTGACGGCACAGGCACTGGCGCATCGCGTGGTCGACGACGTGGAACGTTTCGCTGACACCGAGCCGCAGGCCGATGACATTACCTGCCTGGTCTTGAAGTATCGCCCGAACGCCACCGCGAGCGAGGCGGCATGAGCGTCCTGGAAATCCGCGTCCGCAACGACCTTGCCGAGATCGCCGGCGTCGCGGAAACCGTCGAGCGGTTCCTGGGCGAGGCCGGTGCCGATGACGCCGTGGTGTTCAGGGTCAACCTGTGCTTGGACGAGTTGCTGACCAACGTCATCAGTTATGGCTTCCAGGACGATGACGAACACCATATCGACCTGCGCCTGGCGGTCGCCGACGGCATCTTGAGGATCGAGCTGGAGGACGATGCCCGCGCCTTCAATCCGCTCGACGTGCCGCCACCCGATCTCGACAGCGGCCTTGAGGTTCGCGAGATCGGCGGCCTGGGCATTCATTTCGTGCGCGAGACCATGGATCGCGTCGCCTATCGTCGCGCTGGCGATCGTAACCTGCTGACCATGCAGCGCGGTCTGGTCGAGCCGGCGGGCAAGGACGACGGCAAAGGGGGAGGTTGACGACGGATGGACATCAACGAGCTTAGCGAGGGCAAGGCCACGGTGCTGGCGCTGGCTGGCCGGCTGGACAGCAACACCTGCGGCGACCTCGAGAAGCATCTGCTCGGCGCCATCGACCGCGGCACGGCCGCCGTGGTGGTCGACTTCGCCGACCTGGCCTATGTCAGCAGCGCCGGCCTGCGCGTGCTGCTGATGGCGGCGAAGCGGTTGCGCGCCGGCGACGGCAAGCTGGCGCTGTGCGGCCTGAGCGACAATATCCGCGACGTCTTCAAGATGAGCGGCTTCGACAAGATCCTGACCATCACCGGCACCCGTGCCGAGGCGGTCGACGCGGTCGGCTGAGCCTCCGTACCCGCCCGGACCGCGCCGCCGATGCGACGCCTGCTCGACAGACTGCCGATGCTGCTGGTGCTAGCGGCGTCACTCACGCTGCTGGTCACCGTCGGGCTGGGCGAGGCGCATCGCGTCAACCCGCGCCTGCAACTGGAGCGGCTGGCGGTGCAGGGCGAGGTGATCCGCGATCCCATCGACACCTTCCTGCAGGCGGGCCAGCCGCTTGAGCAGTTCGTCGGTTTCGAGACCCGCGCGCGCGGCCTGATCGCCTCCGATCCGCGCATCGCCGCCATCGAGCTGGTCGGTGCCGCCGGCGGTGTCGTCGCCGCTGTGCAGGAGGGGGAAGCCGCGCCGCAGGACTACGTCCCAGCGCCGGTGCGGCTGGCCAATCGCGATCTGGCGGTGATGCAGTCCGACGATCGGCTGCAGGTTCGCCTGCCGCTGTCGAACCGGTTTCAGCAGGTTGGCGAGTTGCGGCTGTCGATCGCACGCGCCGTCGTCGATGGCCCGGTCGACCGCGCCTTCCTGCCGGCCATCGTCGCCGCCGTGGTCTGCCTGGTGTTGTTCAGCGCCCTGCAGCTCGTCGCTGGCAACCGCAAGCTGCTGACCGAGATCGGCTTCTTCGCCGCGTTCCTGGCGGTGGCTGCGGCGGTGATGGCGATCATGTTCCAGCTCTTCGCCGGTGGCGTTCAGGACCGCACCAAAGCGCTGGCCGGGGCACTCGCCGAGCGATTGTCCGGCGCCGTGCGCCTTCGCCTCGAGCTGTCCGACTTCACCGGCATCGACGGTGCTTTCGCGGAGTACCGCAAGCTCAATCCGGACATTCGCACCATCGCCCTGATCGAGGCCGGCGAAGCGCTGATCCACACCGACCCGGCCCTGGTCGGCGCCGACTACAGCCCCGACGACGATGCCTACGAGTTCACCCAGGCGTTGAGCGGCGCCGACGGCGCGCCGGCGCTGCGCGTTTCGGTGGCAGTGCCGGTCAGCGTCGTGCTGGGCGAGATCTGGCGCGCGGGCAAGAACTTCCTCGTGCTGCTGGTCGCCACTGCCATCGTCGCCTTCCTGTTCCTCGACGTCGGCAGCGTGCTGCAGCGTCGCCAGGGGCCGGCGCAAGCCCAGGCACCTCCGGCAGACGCGGATGTCGGCGACCGGCTGACCTTGATCCGGCCGGCCTACTTCCTGGTCGTTTTCCTCGACATGCTGTGCATCTCCTTCCTGCCGCAGCACGCCGCCGCCGAGGCCGCCGTCGCCGGCCTGCCCGTGAGCTGGGCATCGTGGCCGTTCACCGTCTACTTCATCGCCTTTGCCTTGGCGTTGATCCCGGCTGGCCGCTACGCCGAAGGTGGCGACCTGAAGCGCCTGATCGCCGGCGGCGCGGCGCTGGCGCTCGCCGGCATGCTGCTGCTGGCCGCCGGCCCCGGCTTCTGGTCTGTTCTGGCTGGCCGTGGCATCAGCGGCCTGGGCCAGGGGCTGCTGCTGATCGGCATCCAGTCCTACCTGCTCTCCGTGGTGCCGCCGGAACGACGCACCCAGGGCCAGGCCGTGCAGGTTATCGGCTACAACGGCGCGCTCATCGCCGGCAGCGCCATCGGCGCGTTGCTGGCGGGTTTCATC
>CAZVLI010000112.1:0-4615 GCA_964627965.1 uncultured Rhodospirillales bacterium | reverse complement strand
GTTGCTGGCGGTCGCGAGTCCGGCGTTCCTGCGGGCCATCGGCGCGCTGGCGCTCATCTACTTGTGGCGGCTGGTGCCGCCGACCCGCCTGGCGCCGAGCGCGGAGCCGGCGGCCGCCGAGACCGGCGCCATCGCCGGCCTGGTGCGGACGCTGGCCGACTGGCGCTTCACCCGCGCGCTGCTGCTGATCGGCATCTTCTCCAAGCTGGTGCTGTCCGGCGTGATCATGTTCGCGATCCCGCTGGTCCTGGCGGGCGGCGGCTTCGCGCAGGAGGACATCGGCCAGCTCCTGATGCTCTACGCCGCCGCCACCCTGGTCTCGACCTTCTTCGCCGCCCGGCTTGTCGACCGGCTCGGCAGCGCGCGTTCGGTCCTCGCCACCGGCTCGATCAGCGCCGGGCTCGGCATGATCCTTGTCGGCGTTGTCGCGGCCGGCTTCGACCCGTGGGTGGCGCCTGGACCGGTCGGTGTCGCCATGAGCTGGCTGGCGCCGTTCGCGACCTTCATCGATACCTGGGTGGTGACCAGCGAGATACCGTTCCTGGGCGTTCTGGTGCTGGTCCTCGGCATGGTCCTCATCGGCGTCTCGCACGGCCTGATCGCGGCACCGGTCGTCACCCTGGTCGGCGACACCGAGGCGGCGGCCCAGCTCGGCCGGGCCCGCGTGACAGCCAGCTATCGCTTCCTGGAGCGCATCGGCCATGTCGCCGGGCCGCTGCTGGTCGGCCATGTCCTGCTCGCCAGCGGCGACAGCCCGCTGACCATCGGCCTGTTCGGCGTGGCCTCGATCCTTTGCGCGCTGCTGTTCCTGCCCGGCCGCACCGCGGCCCGGCATTAGCAGGAGGTTGCGCCGCTTCCACGATCACATCATCATCTACGCAACTTATGACCAGTGGTCAGTCAATAGACCACGGCATCACAGGGAGACGAAGACATGTCCATTATTGGCAACCGATTGGGCCGACTTGCGGTGTCGGCACTGGCGCTTGTCGGGCTTGGCCTCGCCGCCGCGCCCGCCGGCGCCGCCGGCAAGACCTTGACCATCGGCATCGAGCAGGAGCCGAACGGCTTCGACGCGGTCAAGGGCCGCGTGCTGGGCGAGGCGCCGGCCTCGGTCATGCTGACCATGGTCGATCGGCTGATGGAGCCGCCCTTCGATAATCCGAAACCTGCGCTCGCGACCGCCATCAAGGTGTCCGACGACGGCAAGACGGTGACCTACACGCTGCGCAAGGGCGTGATGTTCCATGACGGTACGCCGTTCAACGCCGATGCCGTGGTCGAGCACTTCACCCGCATCCTGAACCCGAAGAACCGCTACATCGGCCTGCTGTTCATCAGCCCGATGCAGTCGGTCGAGAAGGTCGACGACTACACCGTCCGCGTGAACCACAAGCACACCTGGCTGCCGGCGCGCGCCGGCCTGTCGTCCTTCTCGCTGTGCTGCTTCATTCCGTCACCCAAGGCGGTGGCCGAAGACACCATGAACCGGCATCCGATCGGCACCGGCCCCTACAAGTTCAAGGAGTGGAAGGGCGGCGACCGGATCGTCGTCGAGCGCAACCCGGAATACTGGGACCGCGACGCCAAGGTCTACTTCGACGAGATCGTGTTCCGCCTGATCCCCGACATGCAGACGCGGACGGCGGCGTTGCAGTCGGGTGAGATCGATGCCGAGTGGACGGATCGCGGTCACTCGATCCAGACCGCGAAGAAGGACGCGAACCTGGTCGTGTATGAGCGCCCGGGTCAGGGCGGCGGCATCCTGTTCCTGAACAACAGCAAGCCGCCGCTGGACGATGTGCGGGTACGTCGTGCCATCTCCAAGGCCTGGCATCAGGAGCACTACACCAAGAACGTCCTGCTCGGCGTGCAACCGAAGACCGAGCACGGTATGGGGCCGAACGCGAAGTGCGACGCCGGCTACCATGCCGACGGCGACTTCGAGGGCGCCAAGAAGCTTGTGGCCGAGGTCGGCAAGCCGATCGAGGTCGAGCTGATGCACACCGCGACGCAGCGCGGCCGCGACTACGGCCTGCTGTTCCAGCAACTCGTCAAGCGCGGCGGCATGAAGATGGAGCTGCGCCCGATCGACCAGCTGTCCTTCGTCCGGACCGTGTTCACGAACGACTACCAGATGGCCGGCTGGCGCATCGCCGACGCCGGTGACATCGGCCCGCAGCTGTTCGCGTTGCTGCATTCCAAGAGCCCGTACAACCTCGCGCACTACAAGAGCGAGGAAATGGACAAGCTGGCCGTCGCGATGCGTGTCGCGGCGACGCCGGAAGCGCGCGAGAAGGCGATGTGCGCGGTGGTGCGCAAGATGAACGAGGACGCGCCGATCCTGTGGGGCAACGGTCGTAATCACCACGCCATTGCCAAGAAGTCGCTGAAGGGAATCGGCGAGTTGTACCAGGGCGTTCTCGACGTGCGTTTCGCGTACTTCGAGAACTGACCGTCTAGTTCCGGCAGCTACCAGGCCCGCTGATGCGGTTCTTGGTTCGCAAGCTCCTCAGGTTGGTCTTTGTCGTCATCGCGGTGACGGTACTGACCTTCCTGATGGTGAACTTGTTGCCTGGCGACGTCGCCTATCTGTTCGCCGGGCTCGACGCGTCGGCGGCCGAGGTCGAGGCGATCCGCCAGGATCTCGGCCTCGACCGTCCGCTGGTGGTTCGCTACCTGGAGTGGGTCACGAACCTGCTCCAGGGCGACATGGGGCTGTCCTATCGCACCAGCGAGCCGGTCGCCGAGGCGATCCTCAGCCGCCTGCCGGTGACCATCGAACTGATGGTCCTGGCGCAGGTGGCGGCGATCGGGCTGGCGGTGCCGCTGGGCGTGCTTTGCGCCTATCGCCAGAACCGCTGGGTCGACAAGGTGGTCACGCTGGCCGGCTTCGCGATGATATCGATCCCGCCGTTCGTGATGGCGCTGATCCTGATCTTCGTCTTCGCCCTGCGCCTGGGCATCCTGCCGGCGACCGGCTACACGCCGCTCTCCGAAGGACTGTGGGACAACCTGCGCACCTTCATCCTGCCGGCCCTGTCGATCGCCCTGATCGAATGGGTCACGCTGATGCGCCTGCTGCGCAACGACATGATCGTCACGCTGCAGGAGGACTACATCGCCATGGCTCGGGCCAAGGGCCTGCCGACCTGGCACATCCTGCTGCGGCACGCGCTACGTCCGTCGTCGTTCAGCCTGATCACCATTCTCGGCATCCAGGTCGGCGCGCTTATCGGCGGCACACTGATCATCGAGTCGCTGTTCGCGTTGCCCGGCGTTGGCCGGCTGCTGCTGATCGGTATCTTCAGCCGCGACTACATGATCGTGCAGGGCTGCATCCTGTTCATCGCGGTCGCGTACGTGCTGATCAACTTCCTGGTCGACCTCGCCTACAGCATGCTCGACCCGCGCATTCGGGTGGAGGGCCGCGGTGGCTGATACAGCGCTGGATCGCGGCGGCGACGCCGCGGCGGCCGCCGATGCCGAGGGCCTGGCCAGGCGTCGGCGCCGCGCCCCGCTGGGGCTGGGCTTCTGGCTGCCGGCATCGTGGATCGCCATCGTCGTGTTCTTCGCGGTCACGGCCGACCTGTGGCCGATGCCGGCACCCGACACCATCGATTTCCTGTCCACCGCCGCGGTCCCCGGTACGGTCGGCGAGATCGAGATGGCTGGCGAGACCGACCTCAGCCCCTACACCTACTGGCTCGGCACCGACAATCTCGGCCGCGACATCCTCGCCCGGCTGATCCACGGCGCGCGCGTGTCGCTGCTGATCGGCGTGCTGTCGCCGCTGATCGGCCTGACCATCGGCGGCGCGCTCGGCGTCCTGGCCGGCTACTATCGCGGACGCCTGGAGACGGTCATCGTCGCGTCGCTCGACGTCATCCTGGCCTTCCCGGCACTGGCGCTGCTGCTCGCCATCACTTTCTATCTCGGCCCGACGCTGACGAACCTGATCCTGGCGCTGGGCTTCCTGTCGGTCCCGGCCTCGGCGCGGGTGGCGCGCGCCAACACGCTGAGTCTTGCGAACCGAGAGTTCGTGCTCGCGGCCAAGGCGATGGGCGCCTCCGACCTCTACATCCTGGTGCGCGAGATCGTGCCCAACGTGGTCATGCCGCTACTGGTCTTCGCCATGCTGCTCGTTGCGGTGCTGATCGTCGCGGAAGGCACGCTCAGCTTCCTCGGCCTGTCGATCCCGCCGCCGACGCCGAGCTGGGGCACGATGATCGAGGAGGGGCGGGAGCGGCTCGACGAGTCGCCGCACATCACCATGATCCCCGCCGCCGCGATGTGCCTGACGGTGCTTTCCTTCAACCTGATCGGCGACCGCCTGCGCGGCCTGATCGACCCGCGCGAGGGTAAGCTGTGAGTCAGGAGCCGCTGCTGCAGGTCCATGACCTGCACACGCATTTCGTCACGCCGCGCGGGCGGGTGCGCGCGGTCGATGGCGTTTCCTTCACCGTCGAGCGCGGTCAGACCCTCGGCATCGTCGGTGAGTCCGGCTGCGGCAAGTCGGTGCTGTCGCGCACCATCATGGGTCTGCTGCCGTCGAACGCGCGGGTGCCGGACGAGAGCCGCATCCGGTTCGATGGCCAGGACCTTCGCGGCCTGT
>CAZVLI010000111.1:0-8690 GCA_964627965.1 uncultured Rhodospirillales bacterium | reverse complement strand
AGCCCAGCGACGACAGCGCCAGCCCGACCTGGTTCATCCGCACGGCGCCGAACCGACGGATCGCCGGACCGACCGCCGCCGACACGAACATCGCCGCCAAGAAGACCAACGCGGAGTAGTAGCCGACCGTCGCCGGCTCGACCCCAATGGCCGGCGCGATCTCCGGCGCCAGCACGGGCACGGCCAGGAACACGATGCTGGCGACCGTCTGGGTCAGCAACATGCCGCCCAGCGGCCACAGCACCTGATTCATCCGTCCTCCCCGGGGGCGCCGGCGACCCGGCGGGGCCTACGCGCGCGCCGCGTGACTTACCAGCGCACCCAAAGCTGGGCCGGTCCCCGGAACGTGAAGTTGGGGAAGAAGTCGAAGGACTGGTCCTCGACGAGCTGCAGCGTCGGGACCTTGCTGGTCAGTGTCTCCAGCGCGATCTTCGCCTCCAGCAGCGCCAGACGATTGCCGAGGCAGAAGTGGATGCCGCGTCCGAAGGAGATGTGGGTCGCCGCATTGTCGCGATGAATGTCGAAGCGTGTCGGGTCCTCGTACAGCGCTTCGTCATGGTTGGAGGAAGCCAAGGACAGGAACACCTGGGTGCCGGCGGGGATCTTCACGCCGGCGACCTCGGTGTCCTGCAGCGCGACGCGGCGCCAGCTCGTCTGCGGCGAGTTGTGGCGCAAGATCTCCTCGAGCGCCGCCGGGATCATCGACGGATCGGCGCAGAGCTCGTCCCACTGCGGCCGATTGGACAGCAGGTCGATAAGGCCATTGCTCAGGAAGTTGGTGACGATCTCGTGGCCCGCGAAAGACAGCCCGTAAACCACTGACTCGATCTCGTGGTAGCTCAGCTCGTTCGGGTCGTTCTTGTGGATCGCCAGCAACTCGGAGGTGAAGTCGTCGGCGGGCTGCTCCATCCGCATGGCGACGAAGGACACGCAATAGCGCCAGTAGGCGAGCATCTTCTCGGCGATGTCGACCTGCTCGTCCTCGCTGGCGTTGCCCCAGATGAACGCCAGCCGATTGGTCGTCCATTCCTTGAGGTCGCGATCGTCGGCCTCGGGGAAACCGATGAAGCGGAAGATGGTCTCGCCCGGCAGCGGGTGGCCCAGCGCGGCGACGAACTCGGCCGGCTGGTCGCCCGCCAGCATGGCGTCGACCATCGCCTCGCACCGGCTCCGGATGATCGGCTCCAGGATGCGCATCCGGCGACCGGAGAAGCAGGCCAGCACGTGTTTCCGGATGCGGGTGTGATCCGGCCGCTGGCGGTTGGACATCACCGCGATCGGGCTGTAGTCGGGCGTCGCCAGCACAGCCGCGGCCCGCTCGCAGATCGGCAGCACCGGATCCTGCACGTTCTCCGACGAGAACACGTCGGCATTGCGGAACACCGCGTCGACATCTTCCATCCGGGTCAGGACCAGGTAGCCGAGCTCCTCGGAATAGAACACCGGTGAGTCGTGGCGGCGCTTGGCGAGCTCGGCATAGGGGTTGGCGACATAGGTCTTCGAGAACGGCGAGAAGGCATGGTCGAACGGGCACCCCGTCGGGGCCGGCGCCCGCTCGGTGCTCAGCTTGTGATAGGCCGCTTCTGACATCGCGATCTCCCTGTCCGCCGTTCCGCTAGCCCAGAACGACGTGCTCGTCGGTGATGATGGTGCCAAGCCGGCCGGGCGCGAGGAAGTTGACCTCGTCCGCCTTGGTCTGCGCATAGGCCGCCGAAGCGGCCGACGCGCGCATGTCGTCGATACTGTCGAACCAAGCCATGGGCAGCCCATCGTAAGCGGGCGGCCGTGCCTTGCGATAGGCGCCGAGGCGTACATGCGACTGGACATAGCGTCGCAGCGTGCCGATGCCGGCGGCGATGGGCCCGTGCACGTCGCGCCAGTAGGCCTGTCCGTCCGCCGGCGGCAGGCCCTCCTTAAATGCCAGCAGCGAGATGCTCTTCACGCTCGTCGGCGACACCGGGCCGTCCTTGACGATGACCTCCTCGGTCAGCAGCTCGACCAGCCGGTCGGTGTCGATGAAGTTGGGCTCGTCGCGCTTGGCGGCGGCGAACCCGACGGTCTGGCTCATCGCGCGTAGGGCGTCCTTGTCGTCGACCCAGATCTCAGCGACGCCGTCACAGATCAGCTCGCCCTTGCGGTAGCCGCCGAGCCGGGGGTGAGACTGCACGTAGCGCCGTATGCCGGGAATGCGCGCGACGATCGGTCCGTGCGTGCCACGCCAGTAGGCCTGGAAATCTTCCACGCCCATGCCCGGTCGCCGGTGCACGATCTCGCAGATCTTGATCATCGCACGGTGCTGCTACTCCGCGGCGTCGGCGGTCTGGCTCTCGCGCAGGTAGCGGATCAGCTGGCGGTCGTGGCGGCTCATCGCGGAACTGGCGTTATGCAATTCCGGATAGGGGCGCCAGCGCGGATCGCTGCCAACCGGCCGGTCGCCCATCACCGTGACCCGCTCGATCACCCGCTCGCCCTCGAAGTCGTTCACGACGTAATGCTGGGTGAAGCGGTTGTCCCACATGCCGATGGTGCCGGCGGTCCAGTTGTAGCGCACGGTGAATGCCGGCTGCTGCACCCACCTGGTCAGGTAGGCCAGGAAGTGGTCGCTCTCCGCGCCGCTCATCTCGACGATCCGCCGGGTGAAGTGCTCGTTGACGTAGAGCGCCTTCTTGCCGGTCTCCGGGTCAACGCGGACCAACGGATGGATGGTCATGCGGTCGGAACGATCGTGCGGGTGCGCGTCGTGCAGCGCGCTCAGGCCGTCGCACAGTTCCTGCAGCGGCGCCGACAGGCCCTCGTAGGCGGCGGTCAGGCTGCACCACATGGTGTCGCCACCGACCTCGGGGCAGACCTTCATGTTGAGGATCGACATCAGCGCCGGCTGCGGCAGGAAGGTCAGGTCGGTATGCCACTCGTCGGCGATGCCGCCGGTACTGGCCTTCAGCCGGAACAGTTCCGGGTGCTCCACGTCGTTGCGGTGCTTCAGGTTCGGATGCCCTTCCAACTCGCCGAAGTGGCGACCCAGGGCGATGTGCTCGTCCGGGCTCAGGTGCTGGTCGGGGAAGAACAGCACCTTGTGCTCGTGCAGCAGCTTGGTGATCTCGTCGGCGTCGCTCGCGTCCGCCTGCGCCAGCTTGACGCCGGTCACTTCCGCGCCCAGCGCCGCCGTCAGCCGCCGGACCTGCCATCCATTCGCGATTGCCATTGTTCGGTTCCTTCTTATTGCTCTGGCTTATTGCGCCGTGATGCCGCCGTCGACGACGAGGCCGGAGCCGGTGACGAAGCTGGCGTCGTCGCTAGCCAGGTAGACGATGCCCTTGGCGATGTCCTCGGGCACGCCGAGACGGCCGATCGGGTGCATGCTGGCCGAGTATTCCTTGGCCTTCGCCGGATCGTTGATGCCCTGCTTGGCGGCGCGGGCCTCGAAGGTCTGCGCGCCCATGTCGGTGTCGATCACGCCTGGATGGATCGAGTTCACCCGGATGCGGTAGCCCTTGCGCGAAAAGTAGAGCGCGCAGGACTTCGTGAACATGGTCACGCCGCCCTTGGTCATCGAGTAGAGCGGGTCGAGCTGCGAGCCGACGAGGCCGGCGATCGACGACAGGTTGACGATGGCCGAGCCGTGCGCGCTGTCCTTGCCGGACGCGGCCAGGACCGCCGTGCACTGCTTGGTGCCGAGGAACACGCCGGTCAGGTTCACGCCGGCGAGCCGGTTCCAGTCGTCCAGCGTCGCCTCTTCCAGATCCAGGCCGGTGAACAGGCCGGCATTGTTGACCAGGATGTCGAGGCCGCCGAACTTGTCCTGAGCCACCGCGATGGCAGCATCCCAATCGTCGGCCTGGGTCACGTCCACGTGGGTGTAGGCGGCTGCCTTGCCCATCGCCTCGGCGGCGGCCTCGCCCATCTCGTCGCGCACGTCGGCGAGCACCACCTTGGCCCCGGCCTCGATCATCGCCGCGCCCGTCGCCGCGCCGATACCGCGCGCCGCGCCGGAGATCAGCGCGACCTTGCCGTCCAGTCTGCTCATTGTTCTGCGTTTCCTTCCCGTATCTGGCCCATTCTAGGCGCCGCCGCCATAATGGCGCCACCATGGCGATCGACTTCCAGCTCACCCCGCAAGACCTCGGCCGGTTCGGCAAAGGCTTCACCCGCCCGGAGTGCGTCATCTGCACCGCCACGGGCGACCTATTCACCTCGCACTGGGGCGGCGGCGTGACCCGCGTGCACCCGGACGGGCGGCAACAGGACATCGTGGCCAAGGCCGAAAAACCCATCGGCACCAACGGCTTCGCGCTGCTGCCGAACGGCGATTGCCTGCTGGCCAACCTGCACAATGACGGCGGCGGCGGGGTGTGGCGGCTGAAGCCGGACGGCCAGGCCGAGCCGTTCCTGGTCGAGCTCGACGGCAAGCCGATCCAGCCGGCGAACTATGTCGGCCTGGACCGCAAGGGGCGCATCTGGATCACCGTGTCGACCCGGCTGGAACCGCGCAGCCTGGCGCAACGGCCGGACGTGGCCGACGGCTACGTGATCGTGGTCGACGAACGCGGCGCGCGGCAGGTCGCCGACGGCCTGGGCTACACCAACGAGGGCATCGTCGACGGATCCGGCGACTGGCTCTACGTCAACGAGACCTTCGCCCGGCGCACCTCGAAGTACGCCATCAAGGCCAATGGCGACCTGGGCCCACGCGAGACCGTGACCGAATATGGCGAAGGCGTATGGCCGGACGGGCTGGCCTTCGACGAAACCGGTGCCTTCTGGATGACCTCGGTGATTTCCAACCGCGTCATCCGGGTCGAACCGGACGGCAGCCAGCAGGTGATCGTGGAAGAGAACGATCCGGAGGTGCTGGCGGCCATCGAGCACGACTTCCAGACCAACAACTTCGGCCCGCACAGCCACGAGAAGATCAAGTCCGAGGTGATGCAGTCGATCTCGTCGATCGCGTTCGGCGGGCCGGACCGCAGGACCGCCTACCTCGGCAACCTGCTGGACGACACCATCTACACATTCCGCTCACCCGTCGCCGGGATGGCGATGGCGCATTGGGAGTTCAAGGTTTGAGTTCGAACGAGAAGACCTTCGACGTCGCGGTCCTGCCGGGCGACGGCATCGGCATCGAGGTGATGGAGTCGGCGCTGGCGGTGCTGCGCGCGGCGGAGGAGAAGGTCGGCGGCTTCAAGCTCGACTGCAACACGCTCCCGGCCGGCGCGATCCACTACCGAGACCACGGCGTGGCGATGCCGGACGCGAGCTGGGCGGCCTGCGACAAGGCAGACGCGATCCTGCTCGGCGCCATCGGCTGGCCGGAGGTGCGGTATCCCGACGGCACCGAGATCATCACCCAGGTCGAGCTGCGCATCCGCCTCGGACTCTACGGCGGCGTCCGGCCGATCCGGCATATCGGTGGCCGCAAGCCGATCCTGGCCGATCCGCGCGCGGAGAAGATCGACTTCATCTTGGTACGCGAGAGCACAGAGGGCCTGTTCGCCGGCATGACCACCGGCGAGGTGATCGACGATGCGGTCGCGCACGACCGCATGACGATCACGCGCGACGTGTCGGAACGGCTGTTCGACCTCTCCTTCCGCCTGGCGCAGAAACGCAAGGGCGACGGCTACGCTGGCAAGCTGACCCTCGTCGACAAGGCCAACATCTTCCGCTCCATGGCCTTCTTCCGGAAGGTGTTCGACGAGCGCGCCGCCAACTTCCCCGACATCGAGACCGAGCGGCTCTATGTCGACGCCTGCGCGCTCGACCTGGTGCGCCGGCCGTGGGACTTCGACGTGATGGTCACCGAGAACATGTTCGGCGACATCCTGTCCGACCTCGGCGCCGGCCTGATCGGCGGCATGGGCTTCGCGCCATCGGCCGACATCGGCGACAACAACGCCGTGTTCCAGCCCAGCCACGGCACCGCGCCCGACATCGCAGGCACCGGCAAGGCCAACCCGACGGCGATGATCCTTTCGGCGGCGATGATGCTGGACTGGCTGGCCGACCGGCACGACGTGCCGGCCTGCGCCGATGCCGCCAAGGCCATCGACGACGCCATGGTCGCGGCGCTCGCCGAAGGCCGGATCACGCCCTACGACCGCGGCGGCGAGGACGGCACCTGGGCGATCACCGAGGCCGTCGTGAAGCTGCTCCAGGATGGTTGACGCACGTGGTTGAGGCTCTGCGCGTCGGCACCATCGGCGCGGGCTACTTCGCGCGCTTCCATCACGAGGCCTGGCACCGGCTGGGGCACGCGCGTCTGGTGGCGATCTGCGACACCGACCGGCTGAAAGCGACAGAGGCGGCCGCGCCGTCCGGCGCCAAGGTCTACGACGACGCGACCGAGATGCTGGCCAAGGCGAAGCTCGACATCGTCGACATCGCCACGCCGCCGGCGACGCACCTGCCGCTGGTCGAGGCCGCCGTCGCCCACAGCCCGGCGGTCATCGTCTGCCAGAAGCCGCTGGCCCCGACCCTGGCCGAGGCGGAGCAGATCGTGGCCTGCGCCGAGGCCGCCGGCGTGCCGCTGGTGGTGCACGAGAATTTCCGCTTCCAGCCCTGGTACAAGGAGGTGAAGCGGATCATCGGGCTCGGCCGCATGGGCGAGGTTTACGGCATCTCGTTCCGCCTGCGCCCCGGCGACGGCCAGGGGCCGGACGCCTATCTCGACCGCCAGCCCTACTTCCAGAAGATGGAGCGCTTCCTCGTGCACGAGACGGCGATCCACTTCATCGACACCTTCCGCTACCTGATGGGCGAAGTCGCGGCGGTCAGCGCCGACCTGCGCCGGCTCAACCCCGCCATCGCCGGCGAAGACGCAGGCATCATCCAGTTTCGCTTCGCCGACGACACGCGCGGCCTGTTCGACGGCAACCGGTTGAACGACCACGACGCCGACAACACGCGGCTGACCATGGGCGAGATGTGGCTGGAGGGCTCGGCCGGCGTGCTGCGGCTCGACGGCGACGGCGCGCTCTGGTTCAAGCGCCACCACGGGCCCGAGATCGAGCACGACTATCGCTGGACCGAGCGCGGCTTCGCCGGCGACTGCGTCGCCGCCCTGCAGCGCCATGTCATCGAGTACCTGCGCGACGACAAGCCCTTGATTAATTCCGGGCGGGACTATCTTCGAAACATCGAGATCGAGCAGGCGGTGTATCGCTCCGCCGCCGAGGGTTGTTGGATCGAGGTGTGACGTTGCGCGTCCTGCTGGTGCTGGTCGTGCTGGCTTTGGCTGGCGCGGCGAAGGCCGACACGTTGCGCGGTGCCGAGCTGGTCGAGGCGCTGCGCGGTGGCGGCTACAACATCTACTTCCGCCACGCCGAGACGAACTGGTCGCAGAGCGACCGGCTGACCGCCACCGGGGAGTGGACGAGTTGCGATCCGTCGCGCATGCGCCAGCTCGCCGACAAGGGCCACGAGACCGCACAACGGATCGGCGAGGCCTTCCGGCGACTTGCCATCCCCGTGGGAGCGGTGTTCAGCAGCGAATACTGCCGCAGCTACGAGACGGCGCGCTCCATGGCGCTTGGCCCGGTAACGAAAAGCCGCGAGATCATGAACATGCGCGCCGCCGACTATCTCGGCGGGCGCGACGCCGTGACGCGCCGCGCCAAGGCGATGCTGGCGATACCGCCTGCCGAAGGCACGAACGCGGTGCTGGTGGCGCACGGCAACCTGATGCGGGCGGCGACCGGCGCGTATACCGGCGAGGCCGGCGCGGTGGTGCTGCGCCCCGACGGCGAGAGCTTCGTCCTGGTCGCGGAAGTCCTGCCAGCGGACTGGGCGGAACTCGCTGAGACCCACGCTGAGTAGCTCAGGCGGCGAGCACCTCGCTCGCGACGTTCATCAGCACCGGCTCGTCTGACAGGAGCAGGTCGGCGAGCCGCTCCTCCTTTGCCATGTCGGTGACAGCGAAGGGATCGCTCGGCGTCAGGCGGTGGTCGATGGCCATCGCGGCGTAGAGCAGGCGCCGCGCGTCGCCGTGCAGGTCGTGCAGCGCGGCGCCCTCCCAGGTCAGCGTCGCTGCGCTGGCGGCGTGGTAGAGCGCCGAGGTGGCCTGGCGGCACAGCGCTTCGTTTTCCGGTTGCTTCGCGACCTCGCCAGCGAAGGCGACGGCGCGGTCGAGCAGCCCCCTCACCTTGTCGACGAAGGCGGTCGGCGCGCCCTCGGCCTCGTCGAGCTTGCGGTGCAACGAGGCAGCGAAGGCCTCGTGAGCATTGTGCCGGCCGACGGCGCGCTGGATCGCGTCGAGACCGACGATGTTGCCGGTGCCTTCCCAGATCGAGCCGAGGTGCGCGTCGCGGACGAGGCGCGGGTTGGCCCATTCCTCGACGTAGCCGATGCCGCCGCGCACATCCATGGCATCGCCAGTCACGCGCCGACCGTCGCGCGTGGCGCGGAACTTCAGCACCGGCGTGGCCAGCCGCAGCGCGGCCTGGGCCTCCTGACTCGGTGCCTGACCGTCGTGCCCTTCGGCCCGGTCCAGGCAGTCAGCGGTGAAGAAGCACAAGGACAGCGCCTGCTCCACCGGCAGCATGAGCTTCAGCAACTGCCGGCGCGCGAGCGGCAGTTCGGTCAGCACCTTGCCGAAAGCGATGCGGTGGCGCGAGACGCGCTGCACGTCTCGCGCGAGCGGCAGTTCGGTCAGCACCTTGCCGAAAGCGATGCGGTGGCGCGCGACGTGCAGCGCG
>CAZVLI010000110.1:0-8719 GCA_964627965.1 uncultured Rhodospirillales bacterium | reverse complement strand
GCGGCATGGGCTTGCCGCCACGCGCATCTTCCCAGACCTGGAGCGCCGCGCTGAGGATCGGCGCCTGGATGTCCAGACCCGGGTCCAGGTCGAACGCGTAGGACCCGAAAATCGAGCGATACTGCGCCGCGCTCGGCCGCTCGTCGACCGGCGCCACGGTGCTACTCCGTCTGCACCGCCGCGCCCTTGGCGATCAACGCGTCGATTTCCGACTCCGAGATACCCCAGTCGGCCAACGCCTCGCGGGTGTGTTCGCCCAGCAGCGGCGGCCGGCGCTGCACCTCCGGCTTGGTGCGCGAGAACTTCGGCGCCGGGCCGGGCTGCGTCACGCCTTCGATCTCGACGAAGCTGCCCCGCGCCTTGTTGTGCGGGTGCTGCGGCGCCTCGGAGAAGTCGAGCACCGGCGCGAAGCAGATGTCGGTACCCTCCATGATCGCGCACCACTCGTCGCGCGTCTTGGTCTTGAACACCGCGGTCAGCTTCTGCTTCATCGCCGGCCACTGCGCCCGATCCATCTGCGGCGGCAGCTCCTCGCCCTCCAGGCCGGTCTTCTCCAGCAGCTCGGCGTAGAACTTGGGCTCGATGGAGCCGATCGAGATAGACTTGCCGTCCTTGCACTCGTAGGCGTCGTAGAAGTGCGCGCCGCTGTCGAGGATGTTGGTGCCGCGCTCGGTGCTCCAGTAGCCGCGCGCCAGCATCCCGAACATCGGCGTGGCGAGATAGGCGGCGCCCTCCACCATCGACACGTCCACCACCTGGCCCTGGCCGGACTTCTGCGCCTCGATGATTCCGGCCAGCACGCCGAAGGCCAGGAACATGGCGCCACCGCCAAAGTCGCCGACCAGGTTCAGCGGCGGCGACGGCGGACCGCCCGGCCGACCGATGGCCGCCAGAGCGCCTGCCAGCGCGATGTAGTTGATGTCATGGCCGGCGCTGTGCGCGATCGGACCGTCCTGGCCCCAGCCGGTCATGCGGCCGTAAACCAGCTTCGGATTGCGCTTGTGGCAGACCTCTGGGCCGATGCCGAGCCGCTCGGCCACGCCCGGGCGGAAGCCTTCGATCAAGGCGTCGGCCTTGTCGGCCAGGCGTAGAACCGTCTCAACGCCCTCGGGCTGCTTCAGGTCGATGGAAATCGAGCGGCGGCCACGGGTCAGAACGTCGTATTTCGGTTCGCTGGCAATGCCCAGCCCGGACGGCGCGGTGCGGTCGACGCGGAGCACGTCGGCGCCCATGTCAGACAGCAGCATCGAGCAGAACGGCCCCGGCCCGATGCCCGCAATCTCAACAACCTTGATACCCGCCAGCGGTCCCATGCCGCCCTCCCATCTGCGTTCATGTGTCAGTGGGCAGGGTAGCGCAATTTCGCCGCCGTCGCGCGGCTCGCGTGGTCAGGCCGCCCGCTTCGCCGCCAGGTTATAGGCCGGCTCGTTGCCGAGTTCGTTGAGCAACCAGCTCGGATCGACGATCTCGTTGCTGCGCACTTCCAGACTGCGCAACGTCACCTTGGCGAGCGCCGGCGTCGTGTCGCCCAGCAACTCACGCAGCGCCGACGCCAGACGCCCCGGCAAACTGTCGCCGCCAAGCAGCACCCGGTCCGGTCCCAGAAGTGTCACGACGTAGTCATAGGGCGATATCTGGGTGATACGCCCATGCCCGCCGACCACGCGGCGGAGCAGCCCTTCGGCCAGACCCGGCGCGAGACCGAAAGTCTCGACCAGATGGAGACTTACGGACAGATTGGTGGTGCCCAGCCGGTGCACCAGGTCGCCCAGGTCATCCGTCAACTTCTCGACACCGATCTCGATCGCCGGCCAAGCTGTCGCCGGCATAGCAGTGGCACGGAGTTTTTGCGCGGAAAGATGTTCTGACACGGTCCACTCCTGCATCATGGACGCGCACGGCGCCCTTATCACGAGTCAGAAGATAGCGCATCGATTGCGGCGAAGGCGGGGCAAGGCGGTGGCAAAAGGAGGAATAAGCGGTCGTTAACTATACCCCCTAACAGGCCTCGCTATCGTCGCCGAGCCACCGATAACCGAATCCCGGATAGCTCCGTATTGCATCGAACTTGTCGTCAATGCGGCGAAACTTGCGGCGAATCCGCTTGATCGCAGCACGCACCTGGGCACGCGTGCGCTCGTCGTCGACACCGTCGGGCGCCAGACCTGACTCGGCCGCCAAGCGGGCAAAGGAGATGTCCTGTCCCGGATGCGCCGCCAGCAATTGCACCAGCGCCAGATCGACGGGACCGAAGCGCAAAACCTGTCCGCGCCAGCGCAGCCGATGCTGCAGATCGTCGATCGCGAGCGGACCATGCGCACTCGGCATCGCCACCCGCCGCCCCAGCAGGCGGGTCAGCTGGGCCTGAGGATCGGCGAGCAGTTCCAGCCAACCGAGGACGGCCCGGGCCCCGGCGTCCTGCAATGGCACGGCCTCCGCGCCGGTTTCGTGCTCCAGCACGACGACGGGCGCGGCATGGCTGGCACCGCGCAGGCTGGCCAGGCTGGCATCGGGCGCCGGTCGACCATCGCCAGCGCACAGCAGCACCAGGTCGGCCAGGCCGCCACTGTCGAGCAGCATGACGGCGCGCTCGGCGCTCGCCGCTTCCAGGCAGCGCAGGCCATGGCGCCGCAGCAGGCGGGCCAGGTAGTGGCGGAACGATGGCTTCGCATCGACCACCAGGACTGTCAGCGCCGTTTCGAGCGGCGTGACGGGAACGGCATTCATATGACGGCAACTCCAGGCAGCAGAACACTTCCGATCGCCATCGGCGCCCCCGCACCGATGTCACCGTACAACCCCTGCCCGATCGCTCATAAGCGCACCGAACACGCGCGCCTATGTGTCATTTACGAAGGATTTAGCGGCCTGGATCGCAAAGTCAAAACAAGGTTGTTTCGACAAAATCGCGACGAATTTTAGGGAGTGAGTCTGGACTCAGCGGTACAGAATAGTCGGCAGCCAAAGGGAGACGGCCGGCACCAGAACGAGTACCGCTAGACGCAGGATATCGACGCACCAGAAGGGCGTCGCACCCTTGAATATGGTGCCGGTGCGGACGTCCCGCAAGACGCCGGAGAGCACGAAGACGTTCAGCCCCACCGGCGGCGTGATCAGGCTGATCTCGGTCACCACCACGACCACGATGCCGAACCAGACCAGATCGAAGCCGAGCTGCTGCACCAGCGGGAAGAAGATCGGCACCGTCAGCAGCAGCATCGACAGGCTCTCGAACACGCAGCCGAGCACGACGTAGACCAGCAGGATCATCGCGATCACCGCCATGGGCGACAGGTCGGCGCCGGTGACCAGCTCGCGCAGCGCATCCGGCAGGCCGGCCCGGTTCACGAAGTTGGAGAAGATCAGCGCCCCGATCAGCACCACGAACAAGCTGGCCGTGGTCCGCGCCGCGTCGGACAGGATGTCGAGCAGCACCGGCCACGACAGCGACCGGCGCGCGAACGCGATCAGGAAGGCGCCGGCGGCGCCGATACCGGCCGCTTCGGTGGGCGTGAAGGCGCCGACATAGATGCCGCCCATCACCACGACGAACAGCAGCACGGTGCCCCAGACACCGCGCAGGGCACGCCAGCGCCCCGGCCAGTCGGTGCGCTCGCCGGGCGGCCCCTTCTCTGGTCGGCGCCAGACCACGTAGCGGACCGCCAGCATGTAGAACAGCACCCCGAGCACCCCGGGCAGGAAACCGGCGGCGAAGAGCTCGCGAATGCTGGTTTCGGTCAGCAGGCCGTAGATCACCAGGATCACCGACGGCGGGATCAGGATACCCAGCGTGCCGCCGGCGGCGATGGAGGCGCTGGCCAGGTCGTCGGCATAGCCGTAGCGCCGCATTGACGGCATCGCCACCTTGGCCATCGTCGCCGCGGTCGCCAGACTGGAGCCGCAGATCGCGCTGAAGCCGCCGCAGGCGACGATGGTCGCCATCGACAGTCCCCCGCGCCGATGCCCGAGGAACGCGTTCGATGCGGCATAGAGCTCCGAGGAGAGGCCGGCCCGGCTGACGAAGGTGCCCATCAGGATGAACAGCGGCAGCACCGACAGGCCATAGTCCTGCGCCGTGTCGACCAGCCGGTGCGCCGCCATGTTGAGCGCCGCGTTCCAGTTCCAGTCGATCAGCGCCGCGAAACCGACATAGCCCACCACGCCCATGGCGATGGCGATCGGCAGGCGCAGGAAGACCAGCACCAGCAGGACGGCGAACCCGATCAGCGCGGCGGTCATGGTCGTACGGCGGTCCTACACATCGGCGCTGGGCGGTGGCGGTGGATGGCCCATGACGCTGCGCACGCCATTCAGCAGCATCAGCAGCGCGGTCAGCGCGCTGAGGCCCGCGATCAGGTAGACGATCGGCGCCACCGGCAGGTGCAGGTACTCGGTCACGTCGCCGTACTCGGCCGAGCGCCCGGCGAACTTCCAGGCCCGCACCGCCACCGCGCCCAGAGCCGCCGCGGCGATCAGGTTGACGACGAGTTGGCGAATACCGACCAGCCGGCGCGGAAACACGCCGTCCAACAGGTCGACGACGATGTGCTGGTCACGCCACGTCGCGACCGGCAAGGCACAGAAGACCAGTGCGGCCAGGGCCAGCCGTGTCAGCTCCGTCGCCCCGTTCAGCGGCGCATTGGCCAGCTCGCGCCCGGCCACGTCGACACACGTCAGCGACGTCAGGCCGACCAGCACCACGGCGCTGGCGACCTCCAGCACCTTGAGCGCGCGGTCGATCGCGCCGGTCCAGGCCGGCGGCGTACCGGTGCCGCCGGCGCCGGCCGGCTCGCCTGCCTGGCTCACCCGTCGTTACTTGCCGTAGCCGCTGAGGATCTCGCGGATCTCGGCCATCACGGCGGCGCCGTCGACGCCCTTGCCCTTGGCCGCCGCGACCCACTCCGTCTCAAGCGTGGAGGCGATGGTCTGGAAGGTCTTGGCGTCGGCCGCCGGCACGTCGCTGATGGTGTTGCCGGCATCCTTGGAGACCTTCAGGCCGGCCACGTCGGCGGTGTCCCAGGCCGCGCCAGCCATCTGCGACAGCTTCTCGCCCGACACGCTCAGCAACGCCTCCCGGTCCTCCTTCGACAGCCCGTCGAAGCTGTCAGGGTTCATCACGAACCAGAAGCTGTTGGTGTAGAGCCCGCCCGGCATCACCATCGTGTACGGCGCGATCTCGTAGATCCGGAAGGCCTTCTTGGACTCGATCGGGAAAAACACGCCGTCCGCCACGCCCTGCGCCAGCGTCTCGTAGACCTTCGGCGCCGGCACCTGCACGCCGACCACGCCCAACAGTTCGCCCACTCGACCGGCGGTGCCGCCGCCGACGCGGATCTTCATGCCCTTGAGGTCGCCCAGCGAGGCCAGCGGCGCCTTGGTGTGGATCATGCCCGGCCCGTGCACCATCAAGCCAAGCAGCTGCACGCCGCGATGCTCGTTGACCTTCGCGAAGTGCTTCTGGTGCACGCGCCAGTAGGCGACCGACAGGGCCTCCGCGCTGGTGCTGAGCCCCGGCACCTCGATGGCCTTGGTCAGCGCGAAGCGACCTGGCGTGTAGCCGTGCGAGCCCCAGGCGATATCGGCGATGCCGTCGCGCGCGACGTCGAACTGCCCGGGCGGCGGCGCCAGGCCGTATTCGATCTTGATCGACAGGCGCCCCTTGGAGGCTTCCTCGATCCACTTGCCCCACGTGGGCAGGATGACCGAGTTGATGTGGTGCGTCGGCGGCGCCCAGCTCGACACGCGCAGCACCTTCTGCGCCTGCGCCGTGCCGGCAGCCAGTACCGTGGCCACCGCGGCCATCGTCAAAAGACGGAGCTTCATTTCATTGCCTCCCAGGTTTCGGCCACTTTGACTCGACCGCAACCATGCTCGCAAGATCGCGGCGCCCGAGGAGACCCATTCCGTGCCCGAACCGGCGAAGCCGTCGCTCTATTTCGACTACCCGCGATATCCCTTCGTCGCGCCGCCGGAGATGCGCGGCGAGCAGGTGCGGCACAAGGTAGCGATCGTGGGCGGTGGGCCGGTGGGCCTGGCCTGCGCGCTGGAGCTGGCGCGGTTAGGCGTCGCCTCGGTGGTGATCGAGGATGACGATACCGTCGCCGACGGCAGCCGCGCGGTCTGCGTCGCGCGGCGCTCGATGGACATCCTGCAGCAGCTCGGTGTCGCCGACCGGTTCGCCAACAAGGGCCTGCCGTGGACCGGCGGTCGCTCCTTCTACCGTGACCGCGTGGTGTTCGAGCTGTCCATGCCGCACGGCGACGACGAGCGCTTCGGGCCGATGCTGAACCTGCAGCAATGCTTCATGGAGCTCTATCTGGTCGAGGCGGCCCAGGCCACCGGCCTGATCGACATCCGCTGGCAGAGCCGCGTCAGTGCCTGCCGCCAGGATGACGCCAGCGCGACTCTCATCGTGGACACGCCCGACGGGACTTATGAGCTGGCGGCCGAATACGTGGTCGCCGCCGACGGCGCGCGCTCGGCGATGCGCCACCTCATGGGATTGCGGCTCAACGGAACCTCATACGAAGGCGTCTACCTGATCGCCGATATCAAGATGGCCTCGACCCACCCGATCGAGCGCCGGGCCTGGTTCGACCCGCCGTCGAATCCGGGCTCCACGGTCCTGATGCACAAGCAACCCGACGATATCTGGCGCGTCGACTACCAGATCCTCGACGACCAGAACGCCGAGGCCGAGATGCGCGAGGAGCGGATCCGCGAGCGCATCCAGACGCAGCTCGACATGGTCGGCGAGACCGCGCCGTGGGAACTGGACTGGTACAGCCTCTACAAGGCGCACTGCCTGTGCCTGGACAGCTACCGACACGGCCGGGTGTTCTTCGTCGGCGACGCGGCGCACCTGGTGCCGATCTTTGGCGTGCGTGGGCTGAATTCCGGCTTCGCCGACGCCAACAACCTGGGTTGGAAGCTGGCCTGGGCAGTCCAGGGCCGCGCCGGCGATGCCCTGCTCGACAGCTACAGCGACGAGCGCCGCGCCGCGACGCTGGAGATCTTCGAGCAGGCCGGCAAGTCGACGCGCTTCATGACCCCGCCCAGCCGCGGCTATGCCCTGATGCGCGAGGCGGCGTTGGAGCTGGCGTTGGCGAACGACTGGCCGCGCCCCCTGATCGATCCCCGCCAGTCGGCGCCCTACGACTACGTCGACTCCAACCTGAACAGCGACGCGGACACGTTCGACGCCGGCCCGCGCCCGGGCGCGCCGCTGACCAACGTGCGCCTTGCCGGGCATGGCAATCGGGAGGTCTTCCTGCTCGATCATCTGGGCCCGGAGTGCACGCTGCTTCACTTCGCCGGCGACGATGTCGCCTCTGACAAGGCGTTGCTGGCGGCCGTTGAGGGCGCGACCCCGTGCCGCGTGATCATCGTGGCCGACACAGCTCGTGAGGCTGCCGGGGCGACCGTGGTGGTCGATCCCGACCGTCGCGCGGCAGCGCTCTATGGCGCCGAGCCCGGCGCGACCTATCTGGCGCGCCCGGACGGCCATGTCGCCGCTCGCTGGCACGCTTTCGATGCCGCGAAGGTGCGTGCCGCGCTGGACCGACTGGCGGAGCCGAGCTGATGCAGACCGACGATCTGGAAGCCGCCTACGAGCTGATCGCCCAGGCCATCGACGAGGTCGGGCCAGAGCACGAGAGGCTGTTCCTCGCCAAGCTGGCCCTGGCACTGGCGAACGAGACCAAAGACCTGGAGCGCGTGCGCGCCGCGATCGCTACGGCGCGCCAGCGGCTAGACTGAGTTCCGGCACCTCGACCTCGTGCAGGACCGCGATGTTGCGTTCCACCACGTCGAACAACGAGCGGTGATCGACGGGCTTGGCCAGGTAGTCGTCCATGCCGGCCTCGAGATATTCCTCCCGGTCGCCGGGCATGGCGTTGGCGGTGACCGCGACGATCGGCACCTGCGCCTGCAACCCCGGCAACTGTCGGATCGCCCGTGTCGCCGACACGCCGTCCAGCCCCGGCATGCGGACGTCCATCAGCACCAGATCGTAGCCGCCATGGCCCGCCGCCGCGACCGCCGACGCGCCATCCTCGACGACCTCGACGCGATGCCCGAAGGCTTTCAGCATCGACATCAGGACGTGCTGGTTCACGCGGTTGTCCTCCGCGACCAGGATGCGGCCAGGCCGTTCGGTGCGTGACGTGGGCCGACGCGCGCTGACGACCGGCCGCGGTTCGGCCGCCACGGCATCGCGCGCGACACGACGTAGCGGCACCGCGACCCGGAACACGGAGCCGTTGCCGGCCTCGCTCTCCACGTCGACCTCGCCGCCCATCAGCCCGACCAGCGCGCGCACCACGGTCAACCCCAGTCCGCTGCCCTCGAACCGGCGCGTCGCCGACCCATCGGCCTGCGCGAAACTGTCGAAGATCCGCGTCAACTCGTGCGGTTCCATGCCAATGCCGGTATCGACGACCTCGAACGTGAGCACGCCCTGAAAATCGCCGCAATCGGTATGGCCGACCTTCAGGTAGACGTGGCCGTGCTCGGTGAACTTCACCGCATTGCCGACCAGCGCAACCAGCACCTGACGCAGCCGGTTGGCATCGCCGATGAACCGATCGGGCAGCATCGGCGACGCCACGGTCATGTACTCCAATCCCTTGCGCTGCGCCTGCGGCGCCCAGACCAGGCCGACCGTCTCCATCAGCTCGCGCAAGGAGAAGGGCTGGGCCTCGAGCTGCAACTCGCCGGC
>CAZVLI010000109.1:8311-8761 GCA_964627965.1 uncultured Rhodospirillales bacterium | reverse complement strand
CAACGCGGTGTTCATCGATGGCCTGCCGGTGCCCGACGAAGACCTGATCGGCGAGGAGGGCCGCGGCTTCGAGTACCTACTGCACGGCCTGAACCCGGAACGCATCATGATCGCGGCGGAGGCCGTCGGCATCGGCCGGCTGGCGCTGGGACGCGCGGTGAACTACGCCAAGGAGCGGGTCGTCTTCGGCCGCCCGATCGGCCAGAACCAGTCCATCGCCCATCCGCTGGCCGAAGCCTGGGCCGAGCTGGAGGCCGCGAACCTGATGACCTTCAAGGGCGCGGCGCTGTATGACGGCGGCAAGGCCTGCGGCGCGGAGGCCAACGCGGCGAAGTACCTCGCGGCCGAGGCCTGCTTCCATGCTTGCGAGCGCGCGGTGATGACGCACGGCGGCATGGGCTACGCGAAGGAGTTCCACGTCGAGCGCTATATGCGCGAAGCCTACATTCC
>CAZVLI010000109.1:0-8301 GCA_964627965.1 uncultured Rhodospirillales bacterium | reverse complement strand
AGGGCTTCCTGTCGCGCCTGGCCCCGGTCAGCCGCGAGATGGTGCTGAACTACATTTCCGAGCGCGTGCTCGAACTGCCGCGCTCGTACTGAGCGAGAGCGGCACCATCCCGCCTCATCATCCCGGCTCTCCCTTCGGTCGGCCGGGATGACGACCAGAGTTGGTAAGGAACGAAGTGAGATGAACCTATGAGTGGGCCGCTCGCCGGCATCCGTGTACTCGACCTGACGACCGTGCTGCTGGGGCCGTACGGCTCCATGCTACTGGCCGACATGGGCGCCGACGTGATCAAGATCGAGGCGCCCGAGGGCGACGTGATGCGACTCGCCGGCCCGCACGTCACGCCCGGCATGGGCCCGGTCTACCTGAACGGCAACCGCAACAAGCGCGCCATCGCGCTCGACCTCAAGGCCGAGGCCGGCAAGGCCGCGCTGCGCAAGCTGATCGAGACCGCCGACGTTTTCATCCACAACATGCGGCCCGCCGCCATCGAGCGGCTCGGGTTCGGCTACGAGCAGGTGCGCGAGGTCAAGGACGACATCGTCTATTGCGGCGCCTACGGTTTCGCCAAGGACGGCCCCTATGCCGACCGGCCGGCCTACGACGACCTGATCCAGTGCATGTCCGGCCTGGCCGGCCTGTTCGAACGCACGACCGGCGAGCCGCGCCTGGTCCCGACCGTGGTCTGCGACAAGCTGATCGGCCTGACCGTCAGCCAGGCGGTGTCGATGGCCCTGGTGCATCGCTTCCGCACCGGCGAGGGCCAGGCGGTCGAGGTGCCGATGTTCGAGACCATGGTCTCCTGGCTCATGGTCGAGAGCCAGTATGGCCACGTCTTCGACCCGCCGAAGGGCGGCTACGGCTACCAGCGCCTGATGACGCCGCACCGCAAGCCGTACCCGACCAAAGACGGCCACATGTGCGTGCTGCCCTACACCAACAAGCAGTGGGGCAAGCTGTTCGAGCTGGTCGGCACCCCGGACAAGATCAACGAGCCGCCATTCCACGATCACACGACGCGTATCGAGCGCGTCGACGAGGTCTATGGCTATCTCGCCGACCTGCTGCTGACACGCACCAACGATGAATGGATGGAGATCTGCCGCATCGCGCAGATTCCGGCCTCGCCGGTGATCCGGGTGGAGGAGCTGGAGGACGACCCGCACATGCAGGCGGTCGACATGTTCCACTCCTACGACCACCCGACCGAGGGCCGGCTGCGCACCACCAAGGTGCCGGTCACGTTCTCGAAGACGCCGGGCGGCTTCAGCCGGGCGGCACCGAACTACGGCGAGAACGGGCCGGAGGTGCTGCGCGAGGCTGGCTATAGCGACGAGGAGATCGCCGCGCTGCAACGCGACGGCGTGCTGCTGATGGAGAAACGCCGATGAAGATGCTGGGCCTGGGCCTGTACTGGAACGACCTGAATGTGGGCGACCAGTTCCGCACCATCGGCCGCACCGTGACCGAGGCCGACATCGTCAACTTCGTCGGTGTCACCGGGATGACCGAGGTGCTGTTCACCGACCTGGAATACCTGGCGGCGCACGCACCGAACATGGGCCGCGTGGCGCCGGGCGCGCTGGTCTACTCGTTCGCGGAAGGGCTGCTGGTGCAGGCGACCATGCAGCACACCGGCTTGGCCTTCCTGAACATGACGCTGGACATCAAGGGCCCGACGCGCGCCGGCGACACCATCCACGTCGAGTTCGAGGTTACCGAGGTCTCGCCCACCTCGAAGGGGCGCGGCAAGGTCCGCACCATGAACAAGGTGGTGAATCAGAAGGGCGAGACCGTCCTGACCTACAACCCGCTACGCATCATGGCCGGCCGGCCGGAGTAGCCGAGCCTGTCCGTCATGCCCGGACTTGATCCACGGGTGTTCGGTCGAGTTTCGGGCGCTTGCCCCGTTCTTGGGGCCGCTCAGGCGGTTGCGGCGCATCAGGTGGCATCGTCCTGTTCGGTCGCGACCGTCCGGTGTGGTTTCCGGACGTGGATACCCCGGACAAGCCGGGGCATGACGGTTCTGGTTGGAGATCAATAGGTTCCGTCATGGCCGGGCTTGTCCCGGCCATCCACGTCCCCGTGCCTGTAAAGACGTTGGACTGTGGGCTCGATCCGGGCGTCCGCGTGGCGCCGCCGAACCGGGCTATTGACGGTGAAAAATAAATAGTTAGGCTATGCATATGAATGAAGCCAATTCCTTAGCCGCGTTCGGGCTGTTGGTTACCGATGCCCTTGATGCCGCGCTGGGTGACGTGTCGCCGTCGGCGGCGGCGTTGCTCCTGACGCTGCATTACCGGCCGGGGACGACCTCGGCGGACCTGGCACGCACGGTCGATGTGGCGCAGCCGACGGTGGTGCGTTTGCTCGACGGACTGGAGAAGCGCGGCTGGCTCACGCGCGGGGAGAAGCGTGCGCGGGTCACGCCGCTGCGCCTGACCGAGGCGGGCACGGCGCGCGCGGAAGAATTGCAGGCGGCCAGGCTGGCGGCGATGGATCGGATACTGGCGCCATTGCCGGCGCCGGACCGGGCGGCCTTCGGGCGGGCCATGAACCGCCTGCTGGCTGAGGCGACGGTCTCGCGCGGTTTCGCGCGCAAGACCTGCCGGCTTTGCGACCACCCCAATTGCATGGAACCCGATTGTCCGCTGGGCACGCGCGCCAGCGAACTGGAACGCGCCGGAGAGGAGCGACAGCCGTGATCACCACCCATGCCGGCAAGCGACCGACGATTGACGCCAGCGCCTACGTCGCGCCCGACGCCACGGTCTGCGGCGATGTCGTGATCGGGCCCGGCGTCCGGGTGATGTCCGGCGCGCGCCTGGTCGCGGCGAGCCGGCTCGAAATCGGCGCGGAAACGATCGTGATGGAGAACGCCGTGGTCCGCGCCACCGCGCGTCATGCTTGCGCGATCGGGGCCAACAGCCTGATCGGGCCGACCGCCCACGTCGCCGGCGCCACGCTTGCGGGCGAGAACTTCGTCGCCACGGGCGCGGCGGTGTTCCATGGCGCGATAATCGGGCGCGGCGCCGAGATACGGATCAACGCCGTGGTGCATATTCGCACGCGGCTCGAAGCGGGCGCGACGGTGCCGATCGGCTGGATCGCGGTCGGCGACCCGGCGCAAATCCTACCGCCCTACCGGCACGACGAGATCTGGGCCTTGCAGGGGCCGCTGGACTTCCCGGGCTGGGTCTACGGCGTCGACCGTACCCGCCCCGATGCGATGATCGAGATCACCCGCGGCCTGTCAGCCGCACTGGCCGCCCACGCCGACGACGGCGCGCTGTGAACTAGAGCGCCCGCTGGATCGCGGCGGTTGCGGCGGTCTCGGCTTCGTCCAGGTAGCGCAGGTTCAGGCCGTCGGCGGTCTCGTGCGCGGCGGCGGAGAACAGGGCCATGGTGGCGAACAGCGCGCGGACGATGTCGTCCTTGTCGTAGCGCGCGAAGGTCTCGGCCAGCGCGTCGATCTGGTCCCGGTCGGCCCAGCGCTCCAGGTTGCGGCCCTCGTACCAGGTGTCGATCTCGTCGCCGTGGCGCACCTTGGCCTGCCACGCCAGCACCCGCAGCAGCAGGCGCTTCATGTACACGTCGCAGCAGGCGCGCGCGGTCCACAGGTCGCCGCGCGCGACCAGCTTGGCGCAGCGCCCGGCCTGGTACCAGAAATCGCGCACGGTCTCACCGAACTCGACCCGCTCGGGCAGCGTCGCCCGGCCGCTGCCCTGGCAGTCCTTCTCGGCCAGGCGCGGCGCGAAGTCTTCCTTGTCGACCAGCACGCGATAGCCGCGCCCGCCGGTCGCCGACAGATCCTCCGCCACGCCCATGTCGACCCAGTGGCGCAGCCGCGAGGTGGTCACGGGCACCAGGTCCAGGTCGATGCCGTCGTCGAACACCACCCGGCGCTGCGACTCGTCGGCCAGGCCGGCGCTCTCGATGAAGGTCATGACCGGCTGGCCCAGGCGCGCGAGCCAGTCGGTCTCGGCCAGCCGCCGCTGCGGCTGCGTGGTCGCGATCAGCAGGTCGACGTCCGACCAGGCCGGGGAGTTGGCGGCCTTGTGGTCGAAGTCGCCGATCTGGATCACGGCGCGGACGTCCGGCGCGGCCATCGCCCAGGCGATGAACCGGTTGTAGAAGGCGTCGACCGCGGGTTGCATGGCGGCGGCGTTGGCGGACATAGCGAAGCCCTATCTGCTGGGGGCGCCATGTGTGGCGCCGTTCCCTCTTATTCGTTTCGCCGTCGCACCGGCCAGCAACCGGCGCGAGCGGATTTGCCAGATATGGTAAAGGAAGCTCAGGTGAGGTGTGACGTGCGTCACATCGTTGCGAGAAAATGAAAGGGGCGGCGGGTCCGAAGTCCCGCCGCCCCTGAAAAGGCGTTTATCTGGCGTGGGTTAGGCGTTGCGGCGACGACGCGTCGCGGCGCCCAGCCCGGCCATCGCCAGGCCCAGCAGGCCGAGGGTGGCCGGCTCCGGTGTATCCACCAGGTCGGTGTCCGCCACGAAGGCGAAGGCCGCCGGCAGCGTCACGAAGAACTGGTCCTCGATCTGGTCGATGATGGCGTCATCGGCCGTGGTCGGGCCGAGCGGGCCCTGCGCGAAGTCCAGCGTCAGCGTGTAGAACACATCGCAGAAGATCTGGTCGCAGCTGTCCGCCACCGGGTTGCTGTAGACCGCGGTGTAGAAGATCGACGCGTCCTGGTTCTGCACGATGCGCGGATCGATGCCGTTGCCCAGCGCGCTGATGTCGGCGTAGGCGGTGCCGCCGGCCGAGTCCGCGGTGCCACCGTCGCTCACGCCCGCCTCGCTACCGTCGCCGGTCGCGTTCGGCACCGGTACGTCGAACACGACGCCGGCGACCTGGCCGTCGAGCACGATGCGCGTGATCGGATCGGCGTCCTCGGTCGTGGCGTAATAGTTGAACAGCCACGCGTTGTTGAAGGTGTCGTCGCCCTGCGACAGCACCCAGGTCGGCTCGGTGATCTCGGCCGCGGCCGCGCCGGTGCCGACGGGTACCGTGACAGTGGTCTCGCCGGCCGAGTTGGCCTGGCCGTTGCTGGCATCGGTCGCGAACCAGAAGGCGGTCTCGGTGGCGCCGCTGCCGAAAGTCACCGTCACCGACAGGCCGGTCATGTCGCCGCCCGTGATGCTGAACGGGCTGATGAACTGGGCGCCAGCCGGCGTCGAGGTATCGGTGGTGGTTGAAATCAAGCCGGCGTAGGCCGGGCTGCTGAGCGCGACGAGCGCCGTCGCGAGGAGAAGCTTCTTCATCGTATCGTTCCCTGCTCCCGCCCGGTAGGCCCGGGCCCTTTGGCACGATGCGATGCTTTCCCGTGGGCTGGCTTGAGGCCGGCCTCGTATTGCCGGACCAACAAGCAATATCGTTGCCAGAACCTTAATTCGTTCAAATACAATGGGTTAGGTGAAGTGGGGCATTTTTCGGTCCGCGACCTGTCAATTTCTCCGACACTTCTGACCGGTTGACGCCGGGCGCCGTCGGCGAGACTCTGCGCCGGGGGCTCGGGAGGCACATTGGGTAACAGTCGTGTATGGCCGGGGAACGCCAGGCTGGCGGTCTCGGTGGTGGTCAATGTCGAGGAAGGTTCGGAGCAGTCGGTGGCCGAGGGCGACAAGCGCCCGGAGCCGGTGGACGAGCTCGGCATCGCGCTGGGTAAGCCGATCCGTAACTACGGCAACGAGAGCAACTACGCGTATGGCATCAAGGCCGGCGCGCCGCGCGTGATGCGGCTGCTGGACCGCTACGGCGTGACGGCGACCTTCACCGCCGCGGCGCTGAGCCTGGAACGCGCACCGGAGCTGACCCGCGCCATCGTCGACGGCGGCCACGAGGTGTGCAGCCACGGCTGGCGCTGGGTGCACCAGTTCCACATGGACGAGGCGGCAGAGCGCGATTTCATCCGCCAGGCCGCCGACTCGATCGAGAAGACCACCGGCAAGCGGCCGGCCGGCTGGCTGTCGCGTTATCTGCTGACCGAGAACACCCGGCGCCTCCTGATCGAGGAGGGCTTCGGCTATCACATGGACGACTATTCCGACGACCGCCCGTTCTGGGACGTGGTCGACGGCAAGCCGATCCTGATCCTGCCCTACGCCCTCGACAGCAACGACATGAAGTTCTGGACCGCGCCGGCGCTGACCCCGGACCAGTGGCTGAAATACGCCTGCGACACCTTCGACTGGCTCTACGAAGAAGGCGCGGACGAGCCGCGCATGATGTCGCTCGGGGTACACTTGCGGATCATCGGCCGCCCGGGCCGGATCGGCGCCTTCGAGGGCTTCCTGCGTCACGTGCGCCGGCACCCGGATGTCTGGGTGACGACCCGCGCCGAGATCGCCGCCGCCTGGGCACGCCACGAACCCGCACCCGTGTAGGGAGTAACACATGTCGGAATCGATCAAGGTGGCCGAGAACCGCTACCGCGAATCCTATGGCCGCTACTTCGAGGACTTCGAGGTCGGCGCGATCTACGAGCACCGCCCGGCCCGGACCGTTACCGAGGCCGACAACACCTGGTTCACGCTGCTGACCATGAACCAGCATCCGGTCCACTTCGATCGCGAGTACGCCGAGCATTCCGAGTTCGGTCAGCCGCTGGTCAACAGTTGCCTGACGCTGGCGATCGTCGCCGGCATGACCGTCTCCGACGTCAGCCAGAAGGCGATCGCCAACCTCGGCTGGACCGACATTACGCTGCCGGCGCCGGTGTTCAACGGCGACACCTTGTCGGCGGAATCGGAGGTGCTGGAGAAGCGCGAGTCGAAATCGCGGCCGACCCAGGGCATCGTTACGGTCGAGACCCGCGGCTACAAGCAGGGCGGCGTGATGGTGATGAAGTTCCGCCGCTCCATGCTGGTGCCGAAACGCGGGCACGGCGTCGAGGACAGGATCGAGGCCGCCGGTAGCGGAGAGTGAGGCCATGAACGAACAGATCGTGCGCAACCAGACCAGCGCCGAGGACGAGCGCCAGATCCTCGACGCCATCGCCAAGTGGCTTGACCGCGATGTGCGCGGCAAGGTCATGGATTTGGAGCACGCCGACATCTACCCGCACGAGATGGTCGAGCAGATGAAGGCGCTCGGCCTGTTCGGCGCCACCATCTCGCCGGAATATGGCGGGCTCGGCCTGTCGGCCAGCACCTACGCCAAGATCGTCACCATGATCTCCGAGGTGTGGATGTCGCTGACCGGCATCTTCAACTCGCACCTGATCATGTGCGCGGCGGTGGAGCGCTTCGGCACCGAATGGCAGAAGCGCCACTTCCTGCCGCAGTTCGCCACCGGCGAAATTCGTGGCGGCCTGGCGCTGACCGAGCCGGACTGCGGCACCGACCTGCAGGCGATCCGCACCCGCGCGGTGCGCGACGGCGACGACTACGTCATCAACGGCACCAAGACCTGGATCTCCAACGGCATTGAGGGCAAATGCTTCGCCCTGCTGGTGAAGACCGATCCCGAGGCGAGCCCGCGCTACAAGGGCATGTCGATGTTCATCGCGCCGAAGGCCGAGGGCTTCACCGTCTCCCGCAAGCTGGAGAAGCTCGGCTACAAGGGCATCGACAGTGCTGAGCTGATCTTCGAGGACTACCGCATCCCGGCCGACCACCTGCTCGGCGGCGAGGAGGGGCGCGGCTTCTTCAACGCCATCGGCGGGCTGGAACTGGGCCGGATCAATGTCGCCGCGCGCGGTGTCGGTATCGCCAACGCCTCGCTGAACGACGCGGTGCGCTACAGCCAGATCCGCAAGACCATGGGCAAGCCGATCTGCGAGCACCAGGCGATCCAGACCAAGCTCGGCGACATGGCCACGCGCGCGGAGGCCGCGCGGCTGCTGGTCGAGCAGGCGGCACTGGCCTACGACCGCGGCGAGCGCTGCGACATGGAGGCGGGCATGGCCAAGCTGTTCGCGTCCGAGGCAGCGCTGGAGAACGCCACCGAAGCGATGCGCATTCACGGCGGCTACGGCTACTCCAAGGAGTTCGACATCGAACGCTACTACCGCGACGCGCCGCTGATGTGCATCGGCGAGGGCACCAACGAGATGCAGCGCATCATCATCGCCAAGCAGCTCGTCGCCCGGAACCCGGTGTAAGGAGCCGACGCATGAAACTCGAAGGCCTGAAAGTCGTCGACCTGTCGATGTTCCTGCCGGGGCCGATGCTGACTCAGATCATGGCCGACCACGGCGCCGAGGTGATCAAGGTCGAGCCGGTGGTCGAAGGCGAGCCGAACCGCAACATCGGGCCAAAGCGCGACGGCATGACCGTCTACTACGCCAACACG
>CAZVLI010000108.1:0-8775 GCA_964627965.1 uncultured Rhodospirillales bacterium | reverse complement strand
GGAAGTCCTGCTCGAAGCGCAGGATGTTCGCCACCTCGGCGCCGCGCCAGGAGTAGATCGACTGGTCGTCGTCGCCGACGCAGCAGATGTTCTTGTGCTGCTGCGCCAGCAGGCGAAGCAGCAGGTATTGCAGGACGTTGGTGTCCTGGTACTCGTCGACCAGGATGTAGCGGAACTGCTGCTGATACTTGGCCAGCAGGTCCGGATCCTTGGTGAACATGGTCAGGCAGTGCAGGAGCAGATCGCCGAAGTCGCAGGCGTTCAGCGTGCGCAGGCGGTCCTGATACTGCCGGTAGAGGTCGATACCCTTGCCGTGGGCGAAGTCGTTGGCATCGCCGGCCGGCACCTTGTCGGGCGTCAGGCCGCGATCCTTCCAGCGGTCGATCACCGCGGCCAGCATACGTGGCGGCCAGCGCTTGGTGTCGATCTGCTCCGCTTCCAGCAGCTGCTTCATCAGGCGAAGCTGGTCGTCGGTATCCAGGATCGTGAAGTTGGATTGCAGCCCGACGACTTCGGCGTGGCGGCGCAGCAGGCGCACGCCGATGGAGTGGAAGGTGCCGAGCCACAGGCCCTCGGCGACGCCGCCGATCATCGCGCCGGTGCGCTCGGCCATCTCGCGCGCGGCCTTGTTGGTGAAGGTGACGGCCAGAATCTCCCAGGGCCGTGCCTTGCGCAGGTTCAGCAAGTGGGCCAGCCGCGTGGTCAGCACCCGGGTCTTGCCGGTGCCGGCGCCGGCTAGCACCAGGACCGGGCCGTCGAGCGACTCGACGGCGGCGCGCTGCTCCGGGTTCAGGCCATCGAGATAGCCGGCCGCCGGGGTGGCCGCGGCGGGACTCAACTGGGCCAGATCGAAGGGATCGGACATCGGTCGCCTTATAACATGCAGGCGCCGCCGGCGGGCCTCAGCAATCGCGGTTTTCGACCTCGCCGCCGGGCATCGTGGTGCGGCAAAGGGTGGAGCGGGCCAGCGCCGGTTGCGTGACCTTCGCGCCCAGGAGGTTGGCATCGGTGAAATCGGCGCCGCCGAGGTCGGCCGCGGTCAGATTCGCCAGCCACAGGTCGGCGCCGGTGAGGTCGATGTCGCGCAGGTCGGCTTCCGTCAGTCGTGCCTTCTGGAATGATGCGCCCGCCGCCTTGGTCTCGCGCAGGACCGCGCGGTGGAGATTGGCGCGCAGGAACTCTGCCTTGGTGAGGTCCGCGCCGAGCAGGTTGCCCAGTTCGAGATTGACGGCCTCCAGTCGTGCGCCGGCCAGACGCGCGCGGCGGAACTGGGCGCGGTAGAGGTTCGCGTTGGTGAGGTTCACCTCGGTCATGAACGCCCCGTTCAGGCGGGCGCGATTCAGGTCGAGACCGGACAGGTCGGCGCGGTCGAGCGGCGCGCCGCGCAGGTCGGCGTCCATCGCCGAGAGGTCCACCAGGGCCACGCCGCGCCCGGCATCGCCAGGCAGGCCCCGGGCGGCGTGGATCACCGCCCAGGCCTGATGCTGGCGCGCCAGTTGCCGCTCGTCTGCCTCGCCATACCAGGCGATGAAGATCGCCACGAGCAGCAGGCCCAGCAGGACGAAGGCCCAGCGCACGAAGCCGTCGCCGCCGAAGCCGGCGAACCAGCGGTTCAGCCAGGCACTGGCCTTGCCGTGATAGAAGCCGACAGAGCGCCGGTGGCGGGCTTCCCACTGGCCGGGCTGGCCCACATTCCAGCCTTCCGGCTCGTCGTTGTTCCGTTGATCGTTCATTGCGTCTCCAAGGGCGGCGCAACATGGTCCGTTTGGGTTTTGCGGTCAAAGGCGGCGTTGCCGTGTCGCCGCGAAAATGTCGCAAACGGGTTGCGCTTGCGATATCGCCTGACAATAATCCGCCGCAACGACGCCAGCCCAGTGGGCAACGGGCGTCCAAGGAGAACAACGGCCACGCGTCCGCTTCACGGCGGGGCTACACGTGGGGAGGTACATTTTGCGTCAGGATGATGCCCGGCTGTCGGCCAGGGCAAGTACGGCTATGAGTCGCTCCGATCCGCGGTCGAGCGGCTCGTGGTGCCGAGGCCAGAAGCCGGGTACGCCATGAGCGCCCTGCTTGAAGTCGAGGGCGTGGTCATCCGCTTTGGCGGTATTGTCGCGCTCGATGGCGTCTCCTTCGAGGTGCCGGAAGGCAATATCGTCGGTTTGATCGGCCCGAACGGCGCCGGTAAGACGACGCTCTTCAATTGCCTGAGCCGGCTGTACATCCCGAACGAAGGCGACATCCGGTTCAAGGACCAGACGATTCTGAGCACCGCGCCGCACAAGATGGCGACGCTCGGCATCGGCCGGACGTTCCAGAACCTGGCGCTGTTCCGCACCATGACGGTGGAGGAGAACGTCATGGTCGGCGGGCATGCCGGCACCAAGGCGGACTTCCTGTCGACCGCGCTGCGCCTGCCCAATGTGCAGCGCGAGGAGCGCGAGCTGCGCCACAAGGCGTGGGAGCTGATCGACTATCTCGGGCTGCACGACGTGGCCTACGTGCCTGTCGGCGGCCTGCCGTTCGGTACGCAGAAGCGTGTCGAGATGGCGCGCGCGCTGATCAGCCAGCCGAAGCTGCTGCTGCTCGACGAGCCGGCGGGCGGACTGAACCATGAAGAGGTCGACGAGCTCGGCAACCTGATCAAGCAAATCCGCGACGATCGCCACATCACCGTGCTGCTGGTGGAGCACCACATGAGCCTGGTGATGAGCGTGTCGGACCGCGTGGTGGCGGTGGATTTCGGCACGAAGATCGCCGCCGGCCCGCCGGCCGAGGTGCAGCAGGACCCGGTCGTCATCCGCGCCTATCTGGGGACGGACTGAGCATGGCGAACCTGCTGGAAGTTGAGAACCTGGAGGCCTTCTACGGCGCCACCAAGGCGCTGCATGGGCTGAGTTTCGCCCTGGAAGAGGGCGGTATCACCACGATCCTGGGCGCGAACGGCGCCGGCAAGACGACGACGCTGCGGTCGATCTGCAACATGGTCAAGACCAGCGGCGGGATCCGCTTCGACGGCGGCGACATCACCGGCAAGTCGACCGAGGCGATCGTCAAGCAGGGCATCGCCCACGTGCCGGAAGGGCGCGGCACTTTCGTACGCATCTCGGTGCTGGAGAACCTGAAGCTCGGGGCCATCACCCGGCGCGACAAGGACGGCGTGGAGCAGGACATCGAGCGGATGTTCGGCTACTTCCCGCGCCTGCGCGAGCGGGCCGAGCAGCAGGCCGGCACGCTGTCGGGCGGCGAGCAGCAGATGCTGGCCGTGGCGCGCGCGCTGATGCTGCGGCCGCGGCTGATGCTGCTGGACGAGCCGTCGTTCGGCCTGTCACCGCTGCTGACGAAGGAGCTGTTCGAGATTCTCCGCACCATCAACGGCCAAGAGAAGGTCTCGATGCTGGTGGTTGAGCAGAACGCCAATCTGGCGCTGGGTCTTGCCAGGCACGCGTATCTGATGGAGACCGGCCGGGTCGTCATGTCCGGCACCAGCGAAGAAATCCAGAGCGACGAAGGCGTGCGTCGCTCCTATCTGGGCTATTAGGGGCGGGCGCAATGGAACTTTTCTTCCAACAGGTGCTGGCCGGTATCGCGACCGGCGCAATCTATGCCTGCCTGGCGCTGGCCGTGGTGATGATCTACCAGGCCATCGACCACTTCAATTTCGCCCAGGGCGAGATGGCGATGTTCTCGACCTTCGTCGCCTGGCAGTTGATCACGTGGGGCATCCCCTACTGGATCGCCTTCATCCTCACGGTGTTGATCTCCTTCGCCGGCGGCCTGGCGATCGAGCGTGTGGTGTTCGCGCCGATCCGCGATGCACCGGTGCTGAGCCACATCATCGTGTTCATCGCCCTGTTCTCGGCGTTCAACTCGATCGCCGGGTTCATCTGGGACTTCACGATCAAGGTGTTCCCGAGCCCGTTCCCGCAGGAGTCGCTGTTCGGCAACACGCTGATAGGCTCGCACCAGCTCGGCATGGTCGGCGTGACGCTGGTGATGCTGCTGATGATCTTCATGTTCTTCAAGTACACGCCGATCGGCCTGTCCATGCGGGCGGCGGCGGCGAACCCGGACTCGGCGCGGCTGGTCGGCATCAATGTCGGCTGGATGCTGGCGCTGGGCTGGGGCCTGGCGGCGGCGATCGGCGCCGTCGGCGGCATGATGATCGCGCCGGTGGTGTTCCTGGATCCGAACATGATGCTGGGCATCCTGCTTTACGGCTTCGCCGGCGCAGTGGTCGGCGGGCTGACCAGTCCGGGCGGCGCCGTGGTCGGCGGCTTCCTGGTGGGTGTGCTGGAGAACCTGGTCGGCACCTTCATCCCGTTCATCGGATCGGAGCTGAAGCTCAGCTTCGCGCTGGTGATCATCATAGTCGTGCTGCTGGTGCGGCCGGCCGGCCTCTTCGGCCGCATCGTCGTCACTCGGGTGTAGAACCATGAGCGTGCAATCGACCGTCACCCCCGGTGCCAATCCGGCGGATTCGATCCGGCTGGCGGGTATCACCCTGCCGATGTGGCGCAAGCTGTGGCTGCTCGGCTTCATCGCCGTGCTGATCGTGATCCCGTTCGTGTTCAAGAGCTTCACGGTGTTCCAGTTCACGTTGGCGGGGATCTACGCCATCGCGATCCTGGGCCTGAACCTGCTCACCGGCTTCAACGGGCAATTCTCGCTCGGCCACAGCGCGTTCTTCGCTCTCGGCGCCTACTCGATGGCGATCCTCGCGGACAGCTGGCCGGTCATGGCCGGTGACTACGAGATCACCTATCTGGTGGGCCTGATCCCGGCGGCGATCATCTGTCTGGTCGCCGGCTTCCTGTTCGGGTTGCCGGCATTGAGACTCGACGGGCTCTACCTCGCGCTGGCGACCTTCGCGCTGGCCGTGGCGACGCCGCAGCTCCTGAAATACAAGCACTTCGAGGAGTTCACCGGCGGCGTGCAGGGCATCAACCTGCTGAAACCGGAATCGGCGTTCGGCTTCCTCGACGATGACCAGTTCACGTACTTCTTCGTGATGGTCGTACTCGGGTTGCTGTTCCTGGGGGCGTGGAATCTGATCCGCGGCCGTACCGGTCGGGCGATGGTGGCGATCCGTGACAATCCCCTGGCCGCGAAGGCGATGGGCATCAACACCGCGCTCTACAAGTCCGGCACCTTCGGCGTCAGCGCCATGTACACCGGCGTCGCCGGCGCGCTAAGCGCGCTTGCCATCGAGTACGTCGCGCCGGACAGCTTCACCTTCATCCTGGCGGTGAGCTTCCTGGTCGGACTTGTGGTTGGCGGCGTGGCGTCGATTCCGGGCGCGATCGTCGGCGGCCTGTTCATTCTGTTCATCCCGAACTTCGCGGAGGAGATCTCCAAGGGGTTGAGTTGGGCGGTTTACGGCGCGTTCCTGATCCTCGCGGTTTACGTGATGCCGTCGGGTGCGGCCGGTCTGGTTCGTATCATTACCCACCGACTGATACGAATATCGCGGTAGCGGTGGCGGCCTGGCCGTTGCGTGGACTTGATCGTAGCTAACGGCTAGGCTTTCCCGTGAAGGGGAACAAACAAACACTTGGGTTTAGGAGGCAGCTAATGCGTTTGATGAGACATCTTCTTGTCGGGGCCACGGCGCTTGCCGGCGTCGCGTTCCTGGCGATGGGCGCCGGTGCTCAGACCGTCGGCGTTACCGCGACCGAGATCAAACTCGGCAACACCAACCCGTACAGCGGCCCGGCGTCTTCGTACGGCACGATCGGCAAGTCGATCTCGGCCTACTTCGACATGGTCAACTCGAAGGGCGGTGTGAACGGTCGCAAGATCAACTTCATTACCCTGGACGACGGCTACAGCCCGCCGAAGACCAAGGAGCAGATTCGCAAGCTGGTCGAGCAGGAAGAAGTCGCCGCGCTGTTCCAGACCCTGGGCACGCCGACCAACTCTGCCGTGCACAAGTACGTGAACCGCAAGAAAGTCCCGCACCTGTTCGTCGCCACCGGCGCGACCAAGTGGGGTCAGCCGAAGAAGTTCCCGTGGACCATGGGCTGGCAGCCGACCTACCAGACGGCGGGCCAGATCTACGGCAACTACATCTTGCAGAACGCGCCGGAAGGCAAGATCGGCATCCTGTTCCAGAACGACGACTACGGTAAGGACTACGTCGAAGGCCTGCGCCTCGCGCTTGGCGACAAGTTCGACAAGATGGTCATCGCCGAGGAGAGCTACGAGGTCACCGACCCGACCGTGGACTCCCAGGTTGTGAACCTCAAGGCCAAGGGCGCCGACGTCTTCTACAACGTCAGCATTCCGAAGTTCGCCGCGCAGGCGATCAAGAAGGCCTACGAGATCGGCTGGCGTCCGGTGCACGTGCTCAACGACGTGTCGGCCTCGATCAAGTCGACGCTGGAGCCGGCTGGTCTGGAAGCGTCCAAGGGGATTGTCACCGGCGTGTGGGGCAAGGACCCGACCGACCCGGCCTGGAAGGACGATCCGGAGTACAAGGAGTGGCTGGCCTGGATGAACGAGTACTATCCGGACGGCGACAAGGCCAACCCGTTCAACCAGTACGGTTATTCCGTCGCGCAGATCATGGTGCACGTGCTTGAGCAGTGCGGCGATGACCTGAGCCGGGAGAACATCATGGCCCAGGCCGCGAACATCCGCGACTTCCGCGCCAAGATGCTGCTGCCGGGTATCCTGGTGAACACCGGCCCGAACGACTTCTACCCGGTCGAGCAGATGCAGATGCAGCAGTTCGACGGCAAGGAGTGGGTCCGGTTCGGCCCGATCCTGAGCGCCGGCGGCCAGAGCTGACCGACGCTTAACGCGATCTGACGAAGCCGCCGGCGGTAACGCCGGCGGCTTTTTCGTTGTGCGGTGGCGGCGGGGCGCCGCGCGCTACGACCGTTCGCCGTGCTCTTCCGCCTGGAGTTGCAGCAGGGCGCGGTTGTAGGCACGTAGCGCGTCGACCTGGTGCACGATGCCGACGACGCGGCGGCGTTTGTCGTCGTCGACCACCGGCAGATGGTTTTCGCCGCTGCTTTCCATCGCCCGAAGCGCACGCTCCAAGCTGTCGTCGGCGGTCAGGAAGGCCGGCGCGGCGTGGGCGATGTCACTTGCGTTGATCAACTCGTCGACATCGGCCTCGAACGCGACCTGGCGCAGGTCGCCGAAGGAAAGGATACCGGTCAGCCGCTCTTCATCGTCGACCAGCAGGAAGCCGGTTGCCGGCGCGCTTGGCAGTAGCCGCTTCAGGTCACGCAGCGGCACCGCCTCGCGCACGATGTGGAACCGGCGATCCATCACGTCGCGAACCAGCACCGCGCGCAGCAGGTGGCGGGCGCGCCCGCCGCTGAGGCTGAGCCCGCGCTTCTCGAGTTGACGATGAAAGAAGCTCGGGCCCTGGAGTTGCTGCGTCAACACGGTGGCGGTCGAGGTCGCGACCATGGCGGCGATAGTCATCTCGTAGTCGCCGGTCAGCTCGAACACGATCAGGATGGTGGAGATCGGCGCGCCGAGCACGGCGGCGGCCATCGCGCTCATGCCGACGATGGCGTAGGCGCCGTGGCCGGTCGCCAGTTCCGGGAAGGCGTGCCCGGCGATGATGCCGAAGGCGCCGCCGGTCATCGCGCCGAGGAACAGCGCTGGCGAGAACACGCCGCCGCCGAAGCGGCAGCCGAGCGTGATCGCCGTCGCCGCGGTCTTCAGCACGATCAGCGCGATCAGCAGCCAGAGCGACAATTGCTGGTTCAAGGCGGCGTCGGTGGCCTCGTAGCCGACGCCGAGGATATGCGGGAAGTTCACCGCCAGCGCGCCGATCAGCAGGCCGCCGCAGGCCGGCAGCAGCAGCGGCGGAATGGGCAGGCTTTCCACCACGCGCTGGGTGAAGGTGATCGACCAGTTGAAGGTCATGGCAATGCCGGCGCAGACAATCCCCAGCAGCAGGTAGGCCGGGAACTCCAGCATGGTGACGATCTCGAAGCCGGGCAGGATGAACGCCGGCTCGGTACCGAGGTGGATGCGGCAGACCACGGTGCCCGCGACCGAGGCGATCACCACCGGCGCGAAGGCCGACAGGGCGTAGTGCCCGATCACCACCTCCAGGGCGAAGAACACGCCGGCGATCGGCGCGTTGAACGAGGCGGCGACGGCGGCGGCGACACCGCAGCCCAGAATGGTGCGGCTCAGGCCGGCGCTGAGGTGCAGCTTCTGCGCCAGCCATGAGGCGAGCGTGGCGCCGAAATGCACCATCGGGCCCTCGCGCCCGGCCGAGGCGCCGAAACCAAGCGAGGTGGCGCTGACCACCGCCGCGCCGAACCCCTCGCGCAGGCCGAGGCGGCCCTGGCGCAGCACGCTGGCCTCGATCACCTCCGGCACGCCGTGCGGTCGGTTGTCGGGCATCAGCAATTTCAGCAGCACGCCGACGATGAGGCCGCCGAGCGCCGGCAGCAGCAGGATCTGCCAGTCGGGAAGCTGCGCCGCCTTGGTGAACACCGCTTCGTCCGGGAAGCCGAAGGCGAGCCACTGGACGCCGGCGATGGCGCCGCGAAAGGCGATGGCGGCATAGGCGACGACGACGCCGACGGCGACCGCCACCAGGTTCAGGATGATCTGCTCGTTGTGCCGCAGCCGGTTCCAGCGGTCGGCGACGGCGGCGAACACGGAACCGGCGCCCTAGCCGCGCCGGCGGATGCCGATCACCCGCCCGGTGGCTTCAGGCCGTGGCAGGCTGGCGTGCGCGGCGCGGATGGCGTCGACGCGGGCCTGGACCGCGGGCGGGAACGGCGCGGCGCCGCGCTT
>CAZVLI010000107.1:0-8821 GCA_964627965.1 uncultured Rhodospirillales bacterium | reverse complement strand
GCGCAGATGATGAAGTCGCACATCATCGCCATCTCGCAGCCGCCGCCCAGCGCGTAGCCGGCCACCGCCGCGATCGTCGGCTTGCGGCATTTCGAGATCCGCTCCCAGCCGACGGTGATGAAGTCCTCCAGGTAGACGTCCATATAGTCCTTCGGCGCCATCTCCTTGATGTCGGCGCCGGCGGCGAAGGCCTTCGACGAGCCGGTGACGACGATGCATCCGATCCCGTCGTCCTCCTCGAACTTGTCGAGCGCGTCGCCCAGCTCCTCGATCAGCGCCGCGCACAGCGCGTTCAGCGCCTTGGGACGGTCGAGCGTGACGATGCCGACCGCGCCCTGGGTGTCGACCTGAATATTCTCGTAGGCCATTTCTGGCTCCTTTTGCGTCGCCGGCCCCCTAGTCCGGCGTGATGGAAAACCTGACGGCGACCGCGCCGTCGCGGCCGCTGATCTCGATCCGCAGCACCTCGCCGTCGCGGCGAAAGACATTGTCGCTCTCGGCCTGCCAGCCCAGCGGCGGTAGCGCATCGGCGTAGTAGGCGCGCACGGCGGCCGGACTTTCCGGCCCGCGCGCCTCGGCTTCGACGATGCGCCCCGACGGCTTGTCGAACACCATGCCGGCCCCCGGCACCTCCCAAAGGCCCGGCATTAGGGGCAGGTCGACGACGTCCGCGAGGTAGCGCTGCGCCGCCCCGGCGACCCCGGCGACCAGCAACAGCACAGCCGCCAGCCCGACCAGGGGGCGGCTTCTTAGGCCAAGTCGGTGGCGCGGTTCAACCATCCTGTCACCGTTGGCAGTGGCCGCAGAAAAAGCTCGACCGGCCGGATTGCACGATGCGCCGGATCGGCCGGTCGCAGGTCACGCAGCCCTGGCCCTCGCGGTCGTAGACCTGGAAGGCATGCTGGAAGTAGCCCAGCTCGCCCGACGCCTGCACGTAGTCGCGCAAGGTCGACCCGCCGGCCGCGATGGCCTGGTTCAACACGTCGCGGATCGCCGGCACCAGCCGTTCCGCGCGCCGACCGGCGACCGACTTGGCCAGCCGGCGCGGCGAGATTCCGGCCCGGAACAGCGCTTCGCAGACGTATATGTTGCCCAGCCCGGCGACCACCTTCTGGTCCAGTAGCGCGGCCTTGATCGGTGTCTTCTTGCCGACGATCGCGGTCGAGAGCATCAGGTCATTGAATTCGTTACCCAGCGGCTCCGGCCCCAACCCGGCCAGCAGCTTGTGCCCGGCCAGTTCCGTCGCCGGCACCAGGTCCATCATGCCGAAGCGCCGGGCATCCTCGTAGCGCACCACGTGGCCGCCGTCGGTGACGATGGTGATGTGTTCGTGCGGGCCGGGCGATGGCGCCGGCGCCGGGCCGATATACATCCGCCCCGACATGCCCAGGTGCGTGAGCCAGACCGTGCCGTCGTCCAGGTGCGCCAGGATGTACTTCGCCCGCCGCTCCAGCCGCTCCACGCGCCGCCCTTCCAGCCGCTTGGCGAAGTCCTTCGGAAGCGGCCAGCGCAGGTCGGCGCGGCGCTGCGTGACCTGGGCCAGGCGATGGCCGACCAGCGGCCCCTCCAGGCCCCGGCGCACGGTCTCCACTTCCGGCAGTTCGGGCATGGCCGGAGCCTAGCTGAATCGCGGGTGCCGGGCTATCGTCCGCGCCATGAGCGACTCTGAGACCCATTTCGGCTTTCGCCGCGTCGCCCGGGACGACAAGGCCGGGCTGGTGCGCGACGTGTTCGACCGCGTCGCCGGCCGCTACGACCTGATGAACGATGCCATGTCGATGGGCCTGCACCGGGCCTGGAAAACCGCCTTCGTCGGCTGGTTGGCGCCGCGCGGGGCGATGCGCATCGCCGACCTGGCGGGCGGTACCGGCGACATCGCCAGCCGCATCCTCGACCGCGCGCCCGAGGCCGAGATCACCGTCATCGACATCAACGCGGAGATGCTGGCCGTCGGGCGCCAGCGCGTCGCCGGGGTCGATTGGGTCTGCGGCGACGCCGAAAAGCTGCCGCTGCCCGATTCGTCGCTCGACGCAGTGACCATGGCCTTCGGCATCCGCAACTGCACCGACCCCGCCGCCGTGCTGGCCGAGGCGCGCCGCGTGCTGCGCCCTGGCGGCCGCTTCATGTGCCTGGAATTCTCCAGGATTCAGGTTGTGGGTCTTGATGGCGTCTATGACGCCTATTCCTTCCAGGCGATCCCGCGCATCGGCGGCCTGCTGGCCGGCGACCGAGACGCCTACCAGTACCTGGTCGAGAGCATCCGCCAGTTCCCCGATCAGCCGACCTTCGCCGCCATGATCGAGGCCGCCGGCCTCAGCCAGGTCAAGTTCCGCAACCTCGCCGGCGGCGTCGCCGCCATGCATTCGGCGTGGCGGGTCTAGTCGTCCTTCAGCAGCAGCTTCGCGTGATCGCTGCGGGCTCTGGCGAGGTTGCGTAGCGCCTCGACGACGTCCTCGCCCGCGTCGGTGGCGCGCTTCTTTTCGGCTTCCCATTCGGCCAGAGCCGCCGCCGCCGAGCTCTCCTGGCGGTTCCAGTCCTCCCGCATCGTGCAGGTGATTTCCAGGCGGATGTCGTTCACCGGGTCGCGGAAGTAGATCGAGTAGATGATGCCGTGGTCGGCATCGATCACGTCCAGGCCCTGCGATTCCAGCCACTTGCGCCAGGCCAGCACCTCCGCCTTGGTATCGACCTGCATCGCCAGGTGTTCCAGGTCGTCGTAGACCGGGTGCGGCTTCGGTCCGGGCCTGGGAATGCCGGGGCACTCGAAGAAGGCCAGGGTCTCGCCACTCGCCATGCGGAAGAAGCTGTGGAAGTAGGGGTAGGGCGCCTTGGTCGACGGCACCTCGTGGTCGACCACCGCGTTCACCAGCGGCATCCCCAGCACCTCGCCGTAGAACTTCGCCGTGGCGCCGGTATCGAAGGTCATGAAGGCCAGGTGGTGCAGGCGGCCCGGCGCCTCGGTCGGGCGCAGCGTGCCGGTGGGGCGTTCGGCGGCGGCGGTATCGGGCATCGGTTCCTCCTGAATTCGCATCGGCTAACCAATCGTTAGGTACAGGTTAGCCATATTCGGGCGCACAAGCGATTTACCGGGCGATGAGTCGTATGCGTTCACCAATCCGTCCCCTGGCCGCCATGCTGGCGCTTTACGCCGCGTTGCTGCTCGCCGCGCCGGCGGGCGCGGTCGAGATCGGCGCCGCCGAGAAAGTTGTGCGGAACGTCTACGGCACCTCGGTCACCAAGCGCATGACCAACGGGGAACCGCTGGTCGCCAATCAGAAAGTCGCCACCGAGGCCGAAAGCGCCGCGCGGCTGACGCTGAAAGACAGCTCCAACCTGTCGCTCGGCCCGCGCGCCGAGGTCATCCTCGACGAGTTCGTCTACAACCCGGCGAAGAATTTCGCAGCCGGAACGATCAAGGTCGCCAAGGGCCTGATGCGTTTCGCCGGCGCCAAGGCCAGGCTCGACCTGAAGGTCAAGACACCGACGGCCACCATCGGCATCCGCGGCACCATCTTCGACGTGAACGTCGACGGCGAGGGCACCGAGGTGACGGTTCGCGAGGGTTCGGTCGAGGTCGAGACGCCGCGCGGCACCCGCCGTGTCCGTGCCGGCCAGTCGATCAGGGTGCCGCCCAGCGGCCAACCGCAACTCGGCCAGGCATCGCCGGAAATGGAGAAGGCGGTCGGCGCGATGCTCGCCATGCTGCCGGCCAGCAAGGTCGCCGCGAAAACGTCCCCGAAATCTGCGCCGAAGGCCGGCAAGTCCGCCGGCAAGGACAAGGCGATGGCGGTTCCCGCCGCCGTGCGCCGCGACAAGGATCTGGAGTCGGTCCTGTTGATCGCCGTCGATGGCGGCGTCGTCGCCGTCCGATTGCGCGACGACCTGGCGCCCGACCACGTCGCCTGGTTGAAGCAGATGGTGCGCGCGAACTTCTACGATGGCATCGGCTTCCATTCGGTCGCGCCGGGTTTCGCGGCCGAGACTGGCGACCCCAGCGGCACCGGCAATGGCGGCGATGCCAAGGCGATGGACCCGGAATTCTCCGAAGAGAGCTTCAAGCGCGGCAGCGTCGGCATGAAGGCGAGCCCGCGCGATCCCAAGACCGCGACGTCGCAGTTCTTCATCCTGATGAAGCCGGCGCCGCACCTGGACGGCAAGTACACCTACATCGGCGACGTGATCCACGGCATCGAGCGGGTCGACCGCCTGAGCCCCGGCCAGCCGCCGAAAGTGCCCAGCCGTATCCGCTCCATGGCGGTCGCCGCGGACGTCGTGCGCTAGCCGGCTTGCCGCGGGGCGCAACCGCGCCTACTTTCACAGCATGCGCCCGTGAATTGGAGCATTTCCGACATGCTTGAGGGCAAGCGCGTCCTGTTGATCGTCGCCGGCGGCATCGCCGCCTACAAGTCGCTGGAGCTGGTGCGCCGGCTACGCGAGCGCGGCGTCGCCGTGCGCGCGGTGCTGACCCGGGGCGGGTCGCAATTCGTGACGCCGCTGTCGCTGCAGGCGCTGACCGAGGACAAGGTCTACACCGACCTTTTCTCGCTCACCGACGAGAGCGAAATGGGCCACATCCGGCTGAGCCGCGAGGCCGACCTGGTGGTCGTGGCGCCGGCGACCGCTGACCTGATGGCCAAGATGGCCAACGGCCACGCCGACGACCTGGCCTCGACGGTGCTGCTGGCGACCGACAAGCCGGTGTTGATCGCGCCGGCGATGAACGTGGAGATGTGGGCCCACCCGGCCGTCGAGCGCAACGCGGCGCAGCTCCAGGCCGACGGCGTTCACATGATCGGCCCGAACCCCGGCATGCTGGCCTGCGGCGAGGTCGGCGCTGGTCGTATGGCCGAGCCGATGGAGATCCTGGCCGCGGTCTCGCAGCTTCTCGTCGCGCAGCCGGCGGGTGACTTGGCAGGCCGCCGCGCGCTGATCACCTCCGGGCCGACCTACGAGGCAATCGACCCGGTGCGCTACATCGCCAACCGCTCGTCGGGCAAGCAGGGGCACGCCATCGCCGCCGCCCTGGCCCGGCGTGGTGCCGACACGGTGCTGGTAAGCGGCCCGACCAACCTGCCGGCGCCGCCCGGCGTGAACGTCGTCAACGTAGAATCCGCGCGCGAGATGCTGGCCGCCTGCGAGGAGGCGCTGCCGGCCGACATCGCCATCTGTGCGGCGGCGGTGGCCGACTGGCACGTCGCTGACACAGCCGGCCAGAAGTTGAAGAAGCAGGGCAAGAACCAGCCGCCGGCGCTGAAGCTGGTGGAGAACCCGGACATCCTCGCCACCATCGCGCACATGAAGTCCGGCCGGCCGACGCTGGTGGTCGGCTTCGCGGCCGAGACTAACGACGTCGTCGCCTACGGCCAGGACAAGCGCGCCCGCAAGGGCTGCGACTGGATCGTCGCAAACGATGTCTCCGGCGACGTGATGGGCGGCGACGAGAACGCCGTGCACCTGATCACCGCCGAGGGCGTCGACGACTGGCCGCGCATGTCGAAGCAGGCCGTCGCCGACCAGCTCGCCGGCCGTATCGCGGCGCATTTCGACGCCAGATGATCGTCGTCCGCGTCCAGCAACTGCCGCACGGGCAGGGCCTGCCGCTCCCCGCGCAGGCCTCGGTGGGTGCCGCCGGCCTCGACCTGCGCGCCGCCATCGAAGCGTCGCTGAGCATCCCGCCGGGCCAGTGGGAGCCGGTGCCGAGCGGCCTGTGCCTGGAACTGCCGGCGGGCACCGAGGGCCAGGTACGACCACGCTCCGGCCTCGCCGCGCGCCATGGCGTCACCGTGCTGAACAGCCCCGGCACCGTCGACGCCGACTATCGCGGCGAGGTCATGGTGCTGCTGATCAACCACGGGCCCGAACCCTTCGTCGTCGAGCGCGGTGACCGCATCGCACAGCTCGTCGTCGCGCCGGTGCCGCAGGTGCGGCTCGACGTCGTCGCCGATCTGGCCGAGAGCGCGCGCGGCGCCGGCGGCTTCGGCTCCACCGGAGTGGCCGGACATGCTGGCGTTGCCGTCCAAGACCCTCTACGCGCTGGAGGCGGTGGTCGACATCGCCTACAACGCGCGCCCGCATCCGGTCCGCAGCCAGGACATCACCGCCCGTCAGGGCATCCCGGCGCGCTATCTCGAGCCGGTCCTGCAACAGCTCGTGCGCGCCGGCATCCTGCGTGGCGTGCGCGGCCCGCGCGGCGGCTACCGCCTGGCGCGCGAACGCCGGCGCATCTCCGTCGCCGACGTGGTGCAGGTGGTCGCCGGCGGTGAGGCGGCCGACGACCTGCCGCCGTCCGAGTCGCCGTTCGGCCAGCACGTTGTGCGGCCGCTGTGGCGCGAGCTGGAGGCCGAACTGGTCAGCCGGCTGACCGGCCTGACGATCGAGGACCTGTGCCAGCGGGCGGAAGCCGCGGGCGTCCCCGGTCCGCACGAGGAGAAGGCCGATTTCTCCATCTGAGCCGGCCGCCGCGCGCGGGCGTATCTACGACAGTTTCGTCGACACCATCGGCGCGACGCCGCTGGTCCGGCTGCCGCGCCTGGCCGCGGCGGAGGGCGCGGTGGCGGAAATCTGCGCCAAGTGCGAGTTCTTCAACCCGCTGTCGTCGGTGAAGGATCGCATCGGCGTGGCGATGATCGAGGCGCTGGAGGCGGCCGGGAAGCTCGACGCCGACACCGTTCTGGTCGAGCCGACCTCGGGTAATACCGGCATCGCGCTGGCCTTCGTCGCCGCCGCCAAGGGCTACCGACTGATCCTCACCATGCCGGACAACATGTCGGCCGAGCGGCGCAAGATGCTGCTGCTGCTCGGCGCTGAGCTGGAGCTGACGCCGGCCGCGCAGGGCATGGCCGGGGCCGTCCGTCGCGCCGAGGAGCTGGTCGCCGAGCTGCCCAAGGCGGTGATGCCGCAGCAGTTCGACAACCCCGCCAACCCGGCCATCCATCGCACGACGACGGCGGAGGAAATCTGGATCGACACCGGCGGCGAGGTGGACGTGTTCGTCAGCGCGGTCGGTACCGGCGGCACCATCACCGGCGTCGCCGAGGTGCTGAAGGCTCGACGCCCCGGCCTGAAGGTCGTGGCGGTGGAACCGGAGGATGCCGCGATTCTCTCCGGCGGCCGCGCCGGCCCGCACGCCATCGACGGCATCGGCGCCGGCTTCGTGCCTTCCGTGCTGAACCGCGACGTGATCGACGAGGTCATCACCATCGGCAACGAGACCGCGTTCGAGACCGCGCGCCGCGCCGCACGCCTGGAGGGCTTGCCGGTCGGCATCTCGTCCGGCGCCGCGCTCGCCGCCGCGTTGGAAGTCGGCGCCCGTCCGGAACACGCCGGCCAGCGCGTCGTCGTGATCCTCGCCTCCTTCGCCGAGCGCTATCTCTCCACCCAGCTTTTCGATCTGGCGTAGGCTCCGCGACATGGATTTCACCGACGAACAGATCGAGCGCTACGCGCGCCACATCGTGCTGGCCGAGGTCGGCGGTGTCGGCCAGGCCAAGCTGCTGCAATCCAAGGTGCTGGCGGTCGGCGCCGGCGGGCTTGGCTCGCCGCTGATCCTCTATCTGGCGGCCGCTGGCGTCGGCACCATCGGCGTGGTCGACCACGACGAGGTCTCACTCTCGAACCTGCAACGCCAGATCGCGCACACCGTCGATCGTATCGGCCGGCCGAAGACCGAGTCCGTCGCCGCGCAGGTCGCCGCCATCAATCCGGACGTGAAGATCGTGCCGCACCCAGTGCGACTCGACGCTGGCAACGTTGCCGACCTGATCGCCGACTACGACCTGGTTGCCGACGGTACCGACAATTTCGACACGCGGTTTCTGCTGAACGATGCTTGCTACTTCGGGAAGAAGCCGCTGGTGTCGGCGGCGGCGCTGCGCTTCGACGGTCAGCTCGCGACCTATCGCGCCTTCGAGGACGGCGACAACCGGCCCTGCTACCGCTGCGTCTTCGGCGGCCCGCCACCGCCCGACCTGATCCCGTCCTGTTCCGAAGGCGGCGTGATGGGCGCGCTGGTCGGCACCATGGGCAGCTTGCAGGCGACCGAGGTGATCAAGGAACTGCTCGGCATCGGCGAGAGCATGGCCGGCCACCTGCTGATTTACGACGCCCTGTCGGCCAGCTTCCGCAAGGTCCGCGTGAAGCGCGACCACAACTGCCCGCTCTGCGGCGACAACCCGACGATCACGAAAGTCGGCGAGTAGGGCGTTCTCGGTTCTGCGAACGCCGCGAAACGTCGGGACGTGGATGCCCCGAACAAGTCGGGGCATGACAGAGACTTAGAGACCCATAGAAACCTCGTCATGCCCGGGCTCGACCCGGGCATCCACGTGCTGGAACCGCCTCAGTCGCTGAGGTCCGCCTTCTCCACGAGTTCGGCCTTGCCGTCTTGCAGGCGGTAGATGCGGTCGGCGTCGCGGACAGCGGCCATGCGGTGCGAGATGATCAGGACCGTGCCGGACTGCGCCACTTCGCCGATGGTCTGCTGGATCAGCGCCTCCGAGTCGCGGTCGAGCGCGCTGGTCGCCTCGTCGAAGATCATCAGTTCCGGCCGCCGCAGCAGCGCGCGGGCGATGGCGACGCGCTGGCGCTGGCCGCCGGACATCTTCACGCCGCGGTCGCCGATCACCGTGTCGTAGCCGTCCGGCAGGCTCTCCGCGAAGTCGGCGACGTGCGCAGCGCGGACCGCGTCGAGGAAGTCCGCCTCGCTGGCCTCGGGTCGGCCGGCCATCACGTTCTCGCGGATCGTGGCGTGGAACAGTTCCGCCTCCTGCGCCACGTAGCCGATGTGCCGGCGCAGGGACCGTAGCGAGAAGCCGTCGAGCCG
>CAZVLI010000106.1:0-8825 GCA_964627965.1 uncultured Rhodospirillales bacterium | reverse complement strand
CCGCCGAAGTCGCCGCCACCGCCGCCGCCCGGGGTGCCGCCACCCAGGCCACCTTCCGGCGCCAGGCCATCCTCGATCGGCGGCTGCTGGCCGCTATCCTCGATGATGCGAACGACCTGGGTGCTGCCGCTGGTGCCCGTCGTCGAGTTCGACTGCCGCGAATTGTCGAACAGGCCGACCGCGCCGGGGTTGTTGCCGGATCCGAGCGAGCCGATCTGGCTGCCGCCGACATCGTTGCGCGAGACCAGGCTACGGGTCTTGCCGGTCTGCGACGGATCGCCTTCCAGATTGTCGACGTTGCTGGTCAGCAAGTCGTCCTGCACCGGCTGAGGGAAGCCCGGCGCGCCGTCGCCGACGGCCACGACCTGGAAACCGGGGCGGGTCACCGAGATCGTCTTGCCGCCATTGGTCACCGTCATCTCGTCGCCGAAGAGGAACTGCGCGGTGATCACCGCGCCGGTGATGGCGACGATGGCGATGCCGCCGCGGATGCCGATGGTCGCGGTCGGCGTCTTGATCCGCACGGGCGTGGTCTTGGAAATCCGACCGCCGACAAAGCGCAGCAGGCCCTTCGACGCGGTCATCGCGATCTTGCCGGTCTTCGCGCCCGGGTCGTAGACGAACTCGTCGAGCATCAGGTCGGAGCCCGGACCGACCGTCAGCGCCGAGCCGTCCAGGAACAGCAGATGGGTCTTGCCGATCTCGCCGGTGACGATGCGCTCGTCGGCGACGACGTCGACACCGACCTGCAACACCCGCGGCTCGCTCTGCGGCGGCGTACCGGTTGCCTGTGGCAAAACTGCGGACGTGACGCCGATATTGGTCGCGGCGGAGACCGGCGCGGCGAACGCCAGGGCGCCGGTCAGAATGCCTGAAACGAGATAACGAAGCGCGGCCTGTGCCATCCGCCTACCCTTTGCAGCCACATATCGCGGGCCGCTCCTCGGCGGAAGCCACGGCTGATCAGGGCTTCTTGTTTGGCCTCTAGATCGCCATGCGAGACTTGACGCCGACCCGCATCGTTGGGTCGGACGCTAGCACAAAAGCTAACAAATTCATAACGATAAGGTGGATATGGTTAACGACCGTCTCAATCTTCGAGCGGCTCGGATTCGTAATACAGGACGCGCACTTCGGTGTCCCGGCCGACGATCCGCAGTCCACGGCGGGCGAGATAGTCGGCCGCCTTGGCATAGGTTTCGAACTCGAGCGGGTCCGGATCGCCGCCGCTGCGGCACAGGGTCCACTTCTGCTCGGTCGTCAGAATCCTGTGTAACATTCTCGGGTCCGCCTCTTTGCACGCTTGGTGCGGCCGTCCTTTGCAGTCGATTCCGCACCGCATCAGTCTGCGGCGAAGACCTAAAGATTCGGTTATCTGCGTATGCGCGGCGTCGCTAGCGCCAGCACGCGATGCGGGCGACGAAGTCCCGCGCCTTCTCACGAACCGTATCGCGGTCGAGTTCCGGCGCTTGCGCCACCACGTCGGCCTTCACGCCATGGGCGGCGAGGAAATCCTGCACAGCCTGGTTCCGCACGGCGATGGCGATGTCTGGCAGCACGCGGCCGGTCCTCTCGCGCATCTTGACCGTGTTGACCTGGGCATAGACCACGCCGAGCACCAGGCCGCTGCGATCCAGGACCGGGCCGCCGCTGTTGCCGCTGCGCACGTCGACTTCGATGAGGAAGCGGTGCGGGTCGCGGAACCGGACCTGCTCGCCGGCGATCTTCCCGGCGGCGAAGATCGGCTTCTCTGGCGCGATGCCACGCGTCGGATAGCCGAAGAGGTCGGCACGCACGCCGGGTTCGACATCGACGACGGAGAACCTCGCGATGGCGTTCGAGGCGTGTTCGGCCGCGACGAGTGCGAGATCCAGCTGCTCGGACACCGCCACCACGCGGCCGCGCGTCCGCGTGCCGTCGGGATGTTCCACCGACATCAGGTTGCAGCTGTCGATGACGTGGTTGTTGGTCAGCAGGTGCCCGTCCGCGGCGACGAAGAAGCCGGAGCCCGTGCTCTTCAGGCGTTTGCCGGGGAAGGGGCCTTGCTCGCGCGACTTCATGCCGGCGCGGATGCGGTTCAGGCGCTCCTGGCGAATGCGCTCGGCTTCCGCATCGTCGACGATGCGGCCTTCGCACTCACTTCGCAGCGTCGGGGTGACGATATTGCGGGCCTCGTCGTAGCACTGCACGACCGGCGCGCTCGACGAGGATTGCGCCGCGGCCGGCTGGGCCAGCAGCGGCGCGGCGAGGAGGCTAGCTGTAAAGGCCGCCGCCGCGCGGATCATAGCCGCCCTGCTCCTGCCAGCGCTGCATCAGCGCCTCCAGATCCTTGTCGGCCTTTTCCGGCAGCTTCACCAGCAGCTTCACATACTGGTCGCCGCCGGCGATGCCGCGGCCCTTGAGCCGCAGCGTCTGGCCGCTCTGCGCGCCCTTGGGCACCGTCAGGCTGACCGTCCCATCGATCGTCGGCACCTTCACCTTGGCACCCAGCACCGCCTCGGGCAGCGAGATCGGCAGATCGATGCGGATGTCCTTGCCGTCGCGCTCGAACAGCGGGTGCGGCTTGACCCGTACTTCGACCAGCGCGTCACCGGGGCCGGCCGGGCCGGGTTCGCCCTGGCCCTTCAGGCGGATCTGCTTGCCGTCCTCGATCCCCGCCGGGATGCGCACGTCCAGCGTCTTGCCGGCCGGCAGGTTGACGCGCCGCACGGCGCCGACGGCGGCGTCGAGGAAATCCACGGTGAGCTCGAACTGGCGGTCGGCGCCGCGCTGCGGCTGACGCGCGCGTCGGCCGCCGCCGAACTGGCTGAAGATATCGGCGAAGATGTCGTCGGCGTTGAACCCGCCACCGGGGCCGGCATTGAACCCGCCGCCCGGCCGACGCGGACCGCCGCCGGCATATTCATAGTGGAACTGCGACTTCTGCTGGCCGTCTGGACCGATCTCGCCGCGGTCATACTTCCCGCGCAGATCCTTGTCCCCGAGGATCTTGTAGGCGGCCGAGACCTCCTTGAAGCGCTCCTCGACCTTGCTGTCGCCCTGGTGCAGGTCGGGGTGCAGCTCCTTCGCGAGCTGGCGATAGGCCTTCTTGATCTCGGCATCGCTGGCGCTGCGGGCGACGCCCAGCACCGTGTATGGATCACGCATCGCGATTTCGCTCAATCCCCAACCGGCCGGCACGGGCGAACGCCCGGCGACAGGCTAAACAACTTCGGCGGCGCCATATAGATGGGTATCGCGGGGCCGCGATGGAAGGGCGACTGTTGCCTATTTGTCACTATCCTGGGCCACGTCCTCGCCGCGCACCAGCGCCATTGCCGCGGCCCGCTCGGCCTCGCTGATCTCGCTATCGAGGCGCGCCAACGCGTCAACGGCCGCCGCATGGCCGTTCGACGCGGCCAGATGATACCAGCGATAGCTTTCCGCGACGTTGACGCCGACGAAGCGTGGCTCGCCGTAGAGCCCGCCCATCAGGTACTGGGCCTCGCCGTCGCCATCGTGCGCCAGCTTTCGCCAGGCATTGAGCGCGTGACCGTAATTCTCGTTGAAGTACGCGGTGCGGCCGATCTCCAGTCGCTCGTCCCGGCTCAGGTCCGCGGGCAGCGGATCGGCAATCTCGTCCTCGTTCTCGTCGCCGTCGTCGCCGGGCGAGAACAACAGGCGGGCGAGGGCGCCGATGGGATCTTCCTCGGCCGAGGGTGTGCCATCGGCGACGCCGTCGTCGGCAGGCTGAGCCTCTTCGCTGTCCGGCGCCTCGGCGACTGTCTCATCCTCGCTCGGCGCCGGTTTCGCCGGCGCGGCGGCGGCCTGGCGCCGCTCCTCGGCCTTGGCGGCGGGACCGGGCAGTTCCTGAACGAACTGGCCGAGCTTCGCCATCGCGCCCTTGTGGCCACCGCGCGCCGCCAGGTAGAGCCAGCCGAGCGCGCGCGGCGGGTTCTTGTCCACGCCGAGCCCGCGCCAGTACAGCATCGCCAGGTTGTATTGTCCGAGCACGTGGCCCTGCCGGGCCGCGAGGTCGAGCCACTCGGCGGCCCGTTCGTAGCGTTGCTCGACGCCCTGGCCGCGGATGTACATCAGGGCGAGGTTCACCTGCGCGCTGGCCAGTCCGAGGTCGGCCGCGCGCTCGTACCACTTCGCCGCCTCCGGGAAATCCTGGGCGACGCCGAGGCCGCGCCGATAGAGGTGGGCGAGGTTCCGTTGCGCCGCCGGATCGCCGTCCCGGGCCAGCGGCAGCCACGCCTCGCGCGCGGCCACGTAGTCGCCGGCATCAAATGCCGCGACGCCGATCTGAAACGCGGCTTGTCGCGCCTCTTGATCGGCGGCGCCGGCGACGGTCGGCGTCGCCAGCGCCAGGCAGATCAGCAGCGCGCGGAGCAGCACGGGAGGCGTGCGCCGGATCAGCCGCTGACGACCTTCCAGGTCCCGTCAGGCTGCCGGCAGGCGGTGCCGTAGGCGCTTTCCTCGCGGCCGCCGACGGTGACGGTCTGCTGGAACTCGCGGCAATACTCGCCGCTCGCCGACTGGTAGGCCGGCTGCGGCGTGATCGTGCCGTAGTTGCCCGAGTCCGGATTGCGCCACGAGCTGGTGGTGCCCGATGGCGCCGTTTCCAGCGATGTCTGGGTGGACTGCTGCATCGCCGCGCGATCCGCATTGTCCAGCGACTTGCCGATCTCGGAGCCGACCAGCGCGCCAAGCAGCGCGCCGGCGCCGACGGCGATCAGCTTGCCCTTGCCGCCGCCCACCTGGCTGCCCAGCAGGCCGCCGGCGATGCCGCCCAGCACGGTGCCCGCACCCTGCTTCGGTCCGGTGCCCTGACAGCCGGCAAGCGCCAACACCAGCGCCGCGGCGATTGCGAAGCTCTTGATTTTCATCCGCTTAATCCTCAACTGACGGCCTGGCAGGAAAACCCGACCCTCGGCTTTCGACCTAGTGGCTCATGGCCCCCTGGCGCAATGGCCTGTGGCTCTGTGTCACACGTGCCCGACACCGGAAATCCGTCGCCGTCGGCTGGTCTCCACCGTACCGGCTATCCTATGTAAGGCACGTAGAGAATTTCGCCAGCGATGATACGTGATTCGCTTGCTGCGAGCCATGCGGAGGCCGTGACATGACCGAGATACTGGACGCCGATCCGTCGGTCGATCCGTTCGAACTGTTCGATCGTTGGCTGCAGGAGGCCTGGAGCGCCGAGAAGGTCAACGCCAACGCCATGACCGTGGCCAGCGTCGATGCCGAGGGCCGGCCGTCGGCGCGCATCGTCCTGCTCAAGGACCGCGACCACGGTTTCGTGTTCTACACCAACTTCGAGAGCCACAAGGGCGGCGAGCTGCTGGCCCAGACAGAGGCGGCGCTGTGCTTCTACTGGCGCACCCTGGCGCGACAGGTCCGGATCGACGGCGCGGTCGAGGTCGTCTCCGACAAGATGGCCGACGCCTATTTCGCCACCCGTCCGCGCGACAGCCAGGTCGGCGCCTGGGCGTCGGCGCAGTCGCGGCGACTGGAAAGCCGCGAGCGTCTGGAGCAGAAGGTGGTCGAGTACGACAAGAAGTTCGGCGACGGCCCGGTGCCGCGTCCGCCGCACTGGTCCGGCTTCCGCGTCGTGCCGCGCCGCATCGAGTTCTGGTCCGAGCAACCCTTCCGCTTGCACGACCGCGTGGTCTATGAGCGCCACGGCGAAGAGTGGCGCTGCCAGCGGCTCTATCCATAAGGCGCTCGACAGCCGATAATGCCGCCGACCCAAACCAGCGAGACCAGCATGGAAACCCGGCCGAACGACCGTCGGACCTTGATCCTGACCGGTGCCAGCCGCGGCATCGGACATGCCACCGTGAAGCGTTTCTCGTCCGCCGGCTGGCGGGTGATCACGCTGTCGCGCCAGCCGTTCCCGGAGGACTGCCCCTGGGAGGCCGGGCCGGAGGATCACGTGCAGGTCGACCTGGCCAGCGTGGAGGACACCGAGAAAGCCGTCGCCACGCTGCACGAGCGGTTGCAGGGCGGCCCGCTGCACGCGCTGGTCAACAATGCAGGCATCTCGCCCAAGGGGCCGGAAGGCGAGCGGCTGAACAGCCTGAACACCGAGACCGCGACCTGGCAGCACGTCTTCCAGGTTAACTTCTTCGCGCCGATCATCCTCGCGCGCGGCCTGTTGGAGCCGTTGGCCAAGGCGCACGGTTCGATCGTCAACGTCACCTCGATCGTTGGTAGCCGGGTGCATCCCTTCGCAGGCACCGCCTACGCGACGTCCAAGGCGGCGCTGAACGCGTTGACGCGGGAAATGGCGGCCGACTTCGCGCCGCACGGCGTGCGCGTGAACGCGATCGCGCCGGGCGAGATCAAGACCGCGATCCTGTCGCCGGAGACGGAGGAGAAGCTGGCCCCGACGATCCCGATGCGCCGCCTCTGCACTCCCTAGGAGGTCGCCAAGACCATCTACTTCCTGTGCACGGACCAGTCGTCCTACGTGAACGGCGCCGAGATCCACATCAACGGCGGCCAGCACGTCTGATGAAGCTACCCATCGTTTTCGCCGAGCGGCATGCCGAGCACGATCCCGCGAACTTCATCCTGCGCGGCGTCCTGACCCAGTGTCCGGAGCGGCCGGAGCGCGCCGAGCGCTTGGTCGCCGGGGTGCGGGGCGCCGGTGCGATCATCGAGAAGCCGGCCGAGCATGGCCTCGGCCCGATTGCGGCGATCCACACGCCCGACTACCTGGACTTCCTGCGCACGGCGCACCGCCGTTGGATGGAACTGCCGAACCCGTCGCCTGAAGTGATGCCGAACGTGCATCCTGGCCGCCTACCGCCGGTGCGGCCGGAGCACGTGCTGGGCCAGGCCGGCTACCACATGGCCGACGGTGCCTGCCCGATCGGACCGGGGACCTGGGCGGCGGCCCGGCAATCGGCGGACGCCGCGTTGACGGCGGCCGATCGGGTGCTGAACGGCGCTCGGGCGGCCTATGCGCTCTGCCGGCCGCCGGGCCATCACGCGGCGGCCGACCTCGCCGGCGGCTTCTGCTACCTCAACAACGTGGCGATCGCGGCGCAGTCGATGACCGACCGCTGGCCGCGCGTGGCGATCCTCGACATCGACGTGCACCACGGTAACGGCACGCAGTCGATCTTCTACGCGCGCCCGGACGTGTTCTTCGCGTCGATCCACGGCGACCCGGCCGGCTTCTACCCGTTCCTGAACGGCTATGCGCACGAGAGGGGCGAGGGGGCCGGGCTCGGCTACAACCTGAACCTGCCGCTGCCGCCGGGCACCGGCGATACCGGCTACCTCCAGGCCATCGGCGAGGCGCTGACCGCCATCGAGGCCTTCGCGCCCGGCGCGTTGCTGGTCTCACTCGGCCTGGATGCGCAGGCCAACGACCCGCTCGGCATCCTGCAGGTCTCCACCGATGGCTTCCGGCTGGCCGGCGAGCGAATCGGCCGCACCCGGCTGCCAATCCTGCTGGTCCAGGAAGGCGGCTACCTGTGCGACGAACTGGCGGACAACCTCGTCGCCTTCCTGGAAGGCTTCGAAGCCGCCCACCACGCCGCCTTCGCGCACTAGGTGTGGCGAAGCCGGGGCGCTAGATGACGTCCCAGGGCATCGTTTTGAGCGACGCGAGGTCCCTTGCCCCATGCACGACGGCGACAATGTGGATGTCGTTGTCGCTCGTGCGATAGATGATGCGGTAGCGGCGGTAGATCAGTTCGCGAATGTCGTCGCGGTCGGCTTCCGGGACACGTCGGCCGCGATCCGGGAACGACGTCAGCGTCTCAGTGGCCGTAAAGATCGCTTCTGCGAACTGCCGCGCGTAGACGGGCGAGTCCTTCGCGATGAACTCGAAGATGTCGTTGAGGTCTGCGGCAGCCTGCGCTGACCACTCAAGCGCCATCGCCTAGCAGCTTCTGGCGCAGCACATCTTGCGAGATCGTGCGGCCGGCCTCGATATCGGCGAGGCCGGCCTCGATCTTCTGCTTCACATAGATTTCGTACATGAGATCGTCCCAGGTGGCGTCGTCCGACAGTCGGTCGACGATCTCGCGGGCCGCCTGCTTCACCGATCCCATGTCTGAACCTTCCGGTTACTCCGCCGCGGCGGCCTGGCTGCCGTGTTCCTGGGTGAACTTCTCCAGGCCCGCCTCGAAGCGATCGAACATGTCGTCGATCTCCTTCTCGGAGATGATCAGAGGCGGGCAGAAGGCGAGGCTCTCGCCCGGCACCGGCCGGACGATCAGGCCCTGCTCGCCGACGGCGGCGGCCAGCTTGGCGCCCATCTTCAGCGCCGGGTCCATCGGCTTGCGGTTCGCCTTGTCGGCCGACAGTTCCACCGCGCCGACCAGGCCGACGCCACGGGTCTCGCCGATCAGCGGATGGTCGGCGTAGGAGTGCAGCCGCTGCAGGAAGCGCGGGCTGACCGTCTGCGCGTGGCCGACCAGGTCGCGCTCGTGCATCAGTTCCAGGGTCCGCACGGCCGCCGCCGCGCAGGCCGGGTGAGCGGTGTAGGTGAAGCCATGGCCGAAGATGCCGAGCTTCTCGGAGTTCTTCTGGAACGCCTCGAACATCGGCTCCTTGATCAGCACCGCCGAGATGGGCAGGTACGACGACGACAGCGCCTTGGCGCAGGTGACGATGTCCGGCTCGACGTCGAAGGTCTGGCTGCCCCACCAGTTCCCGGTGCGCCCGAAGCCGCAGATCACCTCGTCGGCGACCATCAGCATGTCGTACGTGCGCAGCACCGCCTGGATTTTCGGGAAGTAGGTCTTCGGCGGGATGATCACACCGCCGGCACCCATCACCGGCTCGGCAATGAACGCGGCGCAGGTCTCCGGCCCTTC
>CAZVLI010000105.1:8119-8887 GCA_964627965.1 uncultured Rhodospirillales bacterium | reverse complement strand
TACCGGCTGGACGAGGCCTCCCGGACCCTGTCGCCCGCCACGATCCGCAACCGCAACCCGAACCTGTGGCGCTACGCCGAGGTGCTGCCCGGCTCCGACGACCCGGTCAGTCTGGGCGAGGGGATGACTCCGCTGCTGCGTGCGGGCTTCCTCGCCGAGGATCTGGGTCTGCCCCATCTCTACATCAAGGATGAGTCCCGTAACCCGACCGGCTCGTTCAAGGCCCGGGGCATGACCACCGCGGTAACCATGGCGCGGCAGCTGGGCGCCCGCAGGGTGGCGCTGCCCTCGGCGGGGAACGCCGGCGGAGCGGCGGCGGCCTACGCGGCGGCGGCGGGACTGGGGGTCGACCTGTTCCTGCCCATCGACACCCCCGAGCCTTTCCGGCTCGAGGCGGTGGTCCACGGCGCCCGGGTGCATCTGCTGGAAGGGGACATCGCCGAGTGCGGCGCCTACATGCGGACCCTCGACGAGGACTGGTGGGACCTCTCGACGCTGCGGGAGCCCTACCGGCTCGAGGGCAAGAAGACCATGGGCTACGAGCTGGCCGAGCAGTTCGGCTGGGAGCTGCCCGACGTGATCTTCTATCCGACCGGCGGCGGCACCGGCCTGATCGGCATGTGGAAGGCTTTCGCCGAGCTGGCCGAGCTCGGCTGGATCGACAAGGACAAGCGCCCGCGCATGGTTGCGGTCCAGGCCACTGGCTGCGCCCCGATCGTAAAGGCCTACCAGGACGGTACCGAGCACGCCGACCTGTGGCAGGACGCG
>CAZVLI010000105.1:0-8109 GCA_964627965.1 uncultured Rhodospirillales bacterium | reverse complement strand
CATACCGTCGCGGCCGGCATCCGCGTGCCGGTGGCGGTCGGCGACTTCCTGATCCTGCGCGCGGTACGCGACTCCGGCGGCTTCGCGATCGCCGTTGACGACGACGCCATCCTGGCCGCGCGCGCCCATGTCGCCGAGACGACCGGCATGCTGCTCTGTCCGGAGGGGGCGGCGACCTATGCCGCATGGCAGCAGGCGGTGGCCGACGGTCGAGTGAAAGCGAACGAGAAGTCGGTGCTGTTCAATTGTGCCACCGGCCTAAAGTATCCTCTGCCGCCGGCCGACGATGCCATCGACCGTCATCAACCCATCGACTACGACAGCCTCGCGGGATAAATGGCCTCCATGACTGACGAAGTTGTCCCGCTGGAAGTCCTGCCGATCGACATTTCCGGTCTGCGTCAGGGCAATGTCGGCATCGACTACGTGCATCGTTACCAGTCCGGGCGCGACGGGCCGCACGTGCTGGTGAACGCGCTGATGCACGGCAACGAGGTCTGCGGCGCGCACGCGCTAACCTGGCTGATGGAGCGGTTCGACGGGCCGGTGCGCGGCACGCTGACGCTGTCCTTCGCCAACGTCGCCGCCTACGAGAGCTTTGACGAGTCGCAGCCGACCGCCTCGCGCTTCGTCGACGAGGACATGAACCGGCTGTGGACGGCGGAGGTGCTCGACGGGCCGCGCCAGTCGGCCGAGTTGACCCGCGCCCGCACGCTGCGCCCGATCGTGGCCGAGGCCGACTTCCTGCTCGACATCCACTCCATGCAGCTCGACTGTCCGGCGCTGCAACTCTGCGGGCTGGCCGAGAAGGGTCGGGTGCTGGCCCGGGCCGTTGGCGTGCCGTCGGTGATCGTCGCCGACCGCGGCCACGATGCCGGCCGCCGGATGCGCGACTACGAGCACTTCGGCGATCCGGCCGACGCCCGCGCTTCGCTCTTGGTCGAATGCGGCCAGCACTGGCGCCAGTCGAGCGTCGACGTGGCCAAGCAGACGCTGGTCCGCTTCCTCGACCAGTTCGACATGCTGCCCGGCGACTTCGTCGAGGCGCACCGCGGCCCGCCGCCGCCGCGCGCCCGCATCATCGAGGTCGTCGGCCCGTACACCATCCGCACCGATGACTTCAGCTTCGTCGAGCCGTACCAGGGCCTGGAAGTCATTCCCAAGGCCGGTACCGTGCTGGGCTATGACGGCGGGGCGCCGGTGGCGACGCCGCACGACGACTGCGTCCTGATCATGCCGTCGCGCCGGCTGCGGCCGGGTCAGACGGCGGTGCGCCTCGGACGGTACCTGAGCTGATCCCCGACTGGCTGACAGACACCGCGCTGCTGCGCCGCATCGCCCTTGCATTGGGCCTGGGGCTGGGCGGCGGCTTCGTCTTCTTCGCTCTCGACTTGCCGCTGGCCTGGATGCTGGGGGCGATGAGCTTCGTCACGGTTGCCGCGATTGCCGGTGCCACGGTCGAGGTGCCGCACAAGCTGCGCGGCATCATGGTGGCGATGCTGGGCGCGTTGCTCGGCGGCGCCTTCACACCGGAGGTCCTGGCCCAGGCCGGCGGCTGGCTCGACTCGCTGGCGGTGATGATGGTCTTCGTGGTGACCGTGACGGTCGTCGTCGCCGCCTGGATGCGCAAGGTCGGCAAGCTCGACCGCATCACCGCCTACTGCTCCGCCACGCCCGGCGGTCTGGCGATCATGGCGATCCTGGGCGATCAGGCCGGTGGCAACGGCCGCACCATCCCGTTGATCCACTCCACCCGCATCCTGGTGGTCGTGTTCACGGTGCCGCTCTACCTGCACTTCGTGCTCGGCTTCGACGTCCCGTCGACCGCCGGGTTCGACGACGGCCACGCGCACGCGACGATGTGGGAGCTGGCACTTCTGCTTGGCTGTGCCGGTGTCGGCTATGGCCTGTCGCGCCTCACCGGATCGTCCAACATCCAGCTCCTGCTGCCGATGCTGCTGAGCGCGGGCCTGCATATCGCCGGCATCGTCGAGGGCCGGGCGCCGCTGGCGCTGGTCGCGGCTGCGCAGGTGGTGATGGGCAGTTCGATCGGTTGCCGCTTCGTCGGCATGGCCGTGCGCCAGCTCGCCAAGCCGGTGCTGCTGGCGCTGGGCTCGTCCGCCTTCATGCTGACCCTGGCGGCGGTCGTGAGCACCTGGCTCGCCGTACCGCTGGAGGTGCAGCAGGCGGCGATGATGCTGGCCCTGGCGCCGGGCGGACTGGCCGAGATGGCATTGGTCGCGCTGGCCATCAACGTTGATACCGCGTTCGTCTCGACCATGCAGATCGGGCGCATCATGCTGGTGGTCGTCGCCACGCCGCTGGTGCTGCGCTGGTCTGGCCTGCTGGGTGAGAATCCGCCGAGCGGTCGCACCGAACAGCCCTGATCCGGCCGCCCCGATCTAGCCCTAATGCCGTCACATTGGCCGGACAGGCTCGCATCGGAACCCGAAGGAGCCCTGGGATGCGCAAGCTTCGCCCTTTGACCGTCGCCCTGATGATGACCGTTTCGCTGCCGGCGCTGGCGCAGGACGCGAGCCTGACGCTGAAGCGCGTGCTGCTGTCGAGCGGCGGCATCGCCTATCTGGAGCACGAGGCCAGGGTCGACGGCGACGCCCGGCTGCGCCTCGACGTGCCGCTCGACCAGGTCGATGACGTTCTGAAGAGCCTGGTGGTCTATGACGACAAGGGCCGCGTCGCCGGCATGGTGCTGCCCGGCAAGGAACCGCTGGCCCAGGCCTTCCGCGAGTTTCCGTTTCCCGCCGACGCGCTGACCGATCCGGCGGCGCTGCTGACTGCCTTGCAGGGCGCGACGATCAAGGTCGAGGGGCCGACGCCGCTCGAAGGCCAGATCATGGCGACGATCCCGGATCCGGTGACCGACCCCGAGGGCCGAATCCTGCAGCGGCGGACGCGCGTGACGCTCCTGACGGAAACCGGCCTGCGTCAGTTCGTGCTGGAGGATGCCACCGCCTTTGCCTTCACCGATCCCAAGCTCGCGGCCCAGGTTCGCGAAGGACTGGCGGCGGTACTTGCGGCCAGCGCACGCGACCGGCGTCAGGTCACGGTGCTGAGCCGAGGCGAAGGCGCACGCGACTTGCGCGTTGGCTACGTCGTCGGCGCGCCGCTCTGGAAGGCCGCCTACCGCCTCAGCCTGGACACCGCCGACGACAGCGACGGTCAGGGCCTGCTGCAGGGCTGGGCGGTGCTGGAGAACATGACCGGACGCGATTGGGACGGCATCGAGCTGAGCCTGACCAGCGGCAGCCCGGTCACCTTCCGCCAGGCGCTGTACGAGGCCTACTACGTGAACCGGCCGTTGGTGCCGGTCGAGGTCTTCGGCCGCGTGCTCCCGCCGGCCGACAGCGGCACGATCGCCATGAGCGAGGCGGACCGCAGCCGCGATGACGAGCGCCGACGCGCGCAGGGCGTCGGTGGTGCGCGCGCCGCCAAGGAAGCTGTCGCCAGCATGGCCGGCCGCTTGCTGGACACGGCGGTTCCGGCGCCTGCGCCGGCGATGGCACAGGGCGCCGTCGCGGCGGAGAGCGAGGAGGCGGCGACCCAGGTCCTGTTCCGCGTGCCGGAGCCGGTCAGCGTGAGGGCCGGCGACAGCCTGTCGATCCCGTTGATCGACCGCGAGGTCAGTGCCGAGCCCGTCAGCCTGTACCAGCCGGCGACACACCAGCGCCATCCGCTGGCCGCCGTGTTGCTGAAGAACGAGAGCGAGACCGCGCTGCCGCCGGGTGTGCTGACGCTGTACCAGGGCGGCCGGGCCGGCGCGTCCTTCCTCGGCGACGCGCGCCTCGGCCCGTTGCCAGCCGGCGAGGAGCGGTTGCTCAACTTCGCCGTCGACACCAAGACCAAGGTCGACCGCGAGGTCCGCGATACGTCGACCCTGCTGCGCGGCACGATCTCGCGCGGCGTGCTGCGCCTGATGCGCAGCCGGCGCCAGATCACCACCTACACCGTCGCCGCGCCGGCGCAGGAGCCGCGCCGGCTGATCGTCGAGCATCGGCGCCTGCCGGGCTGGGACCTGAGCGAACCGTCGGGGAGCGTGGAGACCACCGACGCGAACTATCGCCTGCCGTTGAAGCTGCAGGCCGGCGAGACGCGAAAGCTGACGGTGACGCTGGAGCGGCAGACCAGCGAGAGCCTACGCATCCTCGATCTCAACGACAACCAGATCGGCTTCTTTGCCCAGGCGCGCGAGCTGACGCCTGAGTTGCGGCAGACACTCGCGAAGTTGGCTGAGCTCAAGCGCGCTGTCGACGCGCCGCGGGGCGAACTGGCACAGCTCGAGACCGAGCGTGAGGTGATCTTCACCGACCAGCGCCGCATCCGCGACAACATGGGCCGGCTGCAACGCGGCACTGATCTGCACCAGCGCTACCTACGGAAGCTGGAAGCGCAGGAAACGCGTTTGGAGGATATCGCCGAGGCGATCAACGCGGCGCAGTCGCGCCAGCAGGCCGCGCGGGATGCGTTGACGAGCTACGTCGATGGCCTGAAACTCTAGCCTCGCAGGTCCGATTTCCACGGACCGGAGGCAATTCCATTGTCGAAGACCCGCATACGTCCGGCCACGCCGGACGACGCCGCCACCGTCGTGCGTCTCGTCAAGGCACTGGCGGTCTACGAGAAGGAGCCGGAATCGGTCGTCGAGATGACCGAGGAGAGCTTCCTTGCGCATGGGTTCGGCGAGCGGCCGTACTTCGAGTGCCTGCTGGCCGAGCTCGACGGCGAGGCGGTCGGCCTCGCGCTCTTCTTCCACAACTACTCCACCTGGGCGGCCAAGCCGGGCATCTACCTGGAGGACCTGTTCGTGGAAGAGCGCGCGCGTGGCCACGGTCTCGGGCGAGCGTTGCTGGAGGCACTGGCTAGCGTGGCACAGGCGCGCGACTGCGGCCGCCTGGACCTGAGCGTGCTCGACTGGAACCCGACGCGGGACTTCTACGATCGTATCGGGATGAAACACATGGCCGAGTGGCTGACCTACCGGCTGGACCGGGCGGGCATCGCCACGCTGGCCGCGAATCTCAAGGAAGGGGACAAGACATGAAAGCCGTGATGGTCGACCGCAGCCGCAATGAGCCTGGCTTCAAGATCGGCGACATTCCGGAGCCGGAGACCGGCCCGGGTGACGTGAAGATCAAGGTCAAGGCCGGTGGATTGAACCGCGCTGACCTCTTGCGCATCACGGGCAGCTACCCGACCGCGCCCGGCTCGAACGCTGACGTGATGGGCATGGAGTTCGCCGGCGAGGTGGTCGAGGTCGGTGAGGGTGTCGACGCCTACAAGCCAGGCGACCGCATCATGGGCAATGGCCCCGCGGCGATGTCGGAGTACGTCGTGACGCCGGCGCAGCTCACGCTGCCGGTGCCGGAGAACCTGTCGTGGGCCGAGGCCGGCGCGCTGCCCGTGGTGCTGATGACCGGGCACAACTCGGTCGCGACGATCGGCGGGCTGCAGCCGGGCGAGGCGGTGCTGGTGCACGCGATCACGTCGGGCGCCGGCATGGCGGCGGCGCAGATCGCGATCGAGAAGGGCGCCTCCAAGATCTTCGGCACCTCCGGATCGCCGGAGAAGATGGCAAAGCTGAAGGACCTCGGCCTCGACTTCGTGCCGATCAACTACAAGACCGACGACCTCGCCGCGATCGTCATGAAGGAGACCGGCGATGCCGGCGTGCCGCTGGTCATCGATCAGGTCGGCGCCTCGGCGCTGGAGGCCAACATGCAGGCGATGAGCCTGCTCGGCCGTCTGGTGCAGGTCGGTCGCCTCGGCGGCGCCAAGGCCGAGATCGACCTCGATTTCCTGGCGCTGCGCCGGCTCAGCCTGATCGGCGTCACCTTCCGCACGCGCAGCGTCGAGGAGAAGGTCGAGATCATCCGCCTGTGCCTGGACGACCTGGGCGCCGCGCTGGCCGCCGGTCGCTTGAGCCCGCACATCGACACCGCCTTCCCGATGGCCGAGGCGGGCGCGGCCTACGCGCACCTCGCCGCCAACGCCCACGTCGGCAAGATCGTGGTCGAGATCGACTAGCCGGCGAGGAAGCGCAGGCAGCCCGTGCTATCGAGCAAGGGTGCCAGTTGCGTTCTCGCCGCGTCGGGCAGGGCGCTATAGGCGTGCTGAAGGTACGACCAGCACTTGCCGTGAAAGCGAAAGGTGGGCTGCGCATAGGTGTGGCCAGCCAGTTCGACCTCGATGTTCTCGCGGCCGGCTTCCATCGCCCGGCTGTTGGCGTCGAGGTAGGGCAGGTAGTACCGGCCGGCGAGACGCAGCAGACCCTCGACGGACGGCGGCAAGTCCTCAAGCCGGTCCCAAGCGCCGTCGACGCCGGAAGTGTCGTCGAGGCGGCCGACCCAGTGATGCGTGCGCGGCGCTGTCTCGCGCATGATGGCGCCGGGCGTCGGATCGCTGCGCAGCGTCTTGAGCTGGCCGTAGAGCGCGAAGTCGGCCAGCGACGGCCGCGTTCCGAACAGGAACCGGTCGGTGGCGACGCTGGGCTCAAGGCATGCCAGCAGTTCCTTGTACGAGGCTTCGAACAGCGACGCGTTGGCCGGCGTGCAGCCGACCAGCGGCATGCGCCCGACCTGTCTGTCGATGAACGCGTTCGTCAGGTCGGCAAGCTCGCTCGTGGATGCGAGCGGGTGGGCGTCGTCCATCACCCAGGCAGCGGCGGTCCTGCTGTCGAGGTCGTTGCTGAAGCGTTAGTGGAAGAGTGACTTGGTCAGCCACTCGTCCGCCATGTCCTCGATCAGGTCGCACAGGAAGGCCAGTGCATCATCTTCCGGCACCACGCTGCGGTCGCCGGGGTGCAACTCCTCCAGGGCGCGGATGATGGTGGTGCTGTCGGTCCGATAGCTGCCGTCGGGGAATTGCACGACCGGCATCAGCAGCGGACGCACCGCCTGCGTTTCCTCGAAGAACTGCGGCATGCGCGCGACCCAGATGTGCGGCAGCCGGCGATAACGCATCACCGCGCGTACCTTCACGGCATAAGGCGACGACTCGATGCCGATGACGCGATAGGCGTTCATGTCCGCCGGCGCCAGCGGAAGTCGCAGAAGTCCGCGCCCTCCATTCGTGTCTGGGTGCGGTTGAAATCCCAGTCCGGGCGCATCAGCGCCTCGCCGGCGAAGTCGACGCCGCAGGTCATCAGCGCGCCGATCTCCGGCTCGCCGATGGACCGGAAATAGTCGGCGAAGGCGCAGCCGGTGATGTTGTGGCCGTAACTGCCGTCGTTGTCCTCGACGACATCGCGCTCGACGGGAAAGGCCGGCGCGTCGCCGTCCTCGCGTGGGTGGCTGTTCGGCTCGAAACCGCGTCGCGTACGGTAGGCGACGTAGCTGTCGGCGATGGCTTTGCCGACGATGGCGTGCGCCCGCTCCTTGCCGATCTCCTGTTCCAGAGCCTTGACGATCGGGATGACGACCCGCGATTGAACCTTCACGGCGTCGAGGATCGGGCTCGGTGTCGGTTTCGTGGCCATGTTCGGTATCCTCCCCGGCAGAAAAAGAAGGGGCCGCCGGTTTGTCGCCGGCGGCCCCGTTGCACGAATTCAGGTCGCGCTTACTTCAGGCCGATGTTCCAGAACACCGGGACCGGAGTCTCCAGCACGCCGTCGATCTTGGTCTTGTCGTAGGCGATCGGCTGGAAGTACTGGCCGAGCGGCACGTAGGTGACCAGCTCGTTGGCCCGCTCCTGGATCGCGATAGCGATCTCTTTCTGCTTCGCCGGGTCGGTCGCCGAGGCGAAGGCGGAACGCATGTCCTCCAGCTGCGGATCGGTCGGCCAGCCGAACCAGGCCTTCTCCTTGCCGCCGCCGCTGACGCCGATGTTGACCACCGGGTTCATCAGGTCCGGGCCGATCCAGGAGGTGTGGAAGATGTTCCAGCCGCCTTCCTTCGGATCCTTCTGCTCGGCGCGACGCGAGGTCAGCGTCGACCAGTCCATCGCCTGCAGGTCGACGTCCACGCCGGCTTCGCGCAGCAACTGCGCGGTGACGGCGCTGAACGCGTTCAGCGTGGCAATGTCGGTCGGCTGCATCATGACGATCTTCTCGCCGTTGTAGCCGGCTTCCTTCAGCAGCTTCTTCGCCAGATCGAT
>CAZVLI010000104.1:0-8897 GCA_964627965.1 uncultured Rhodospirillales bacterium | reverse complement strand
TCTCGTAGCCCAGCGACCGCGCGGTGCGCGCGACGCGGCAGGCGATCTCGCCGCGATTGGCGATCAGGAGACGGGTGAAGCTCATTGCTCGGTCCAGGCGGCGGGCCGCTTATCGATGAAGGCGGCGACGCCCTCGCGCGCCTCTTCGCCGCGCATCAGGGTGGCGAAGGACTTCGCCGCTTCGGCGATCACCGTCGCGCGATCGGCCTGTGTCGCCAGCAGCAGGATGCGTTTGTTCTCCGCCACCGCCTCGGGACCGCAGCGCCAGACCTCTTTCAGCGCCTCCGCAACCTTGGCTTCCAGCGCCTCGGCGTCCGGCACCACATAGTGGATCATGCCGAGCGCCAGCGCATGCGGCGCGCGGAAGCTGGCACCGGTCACCGCCATCATCCGAGTCTGCGTCAGGCCGATGCGCTGCGCGACGAAGGCGCAGACCTGTGCCGCCGGCACGCCGAGTGTTGCTTCCGGCAGCCCGAACGAGGCGCGCTCGGTCGCGATGGCGATGTCGGACGTGCAAGTGAAGCCCATGCCGCCGCCGCGCACCGCGCCCTCGATGGCTGCAATCACCGCCTGTGGCGCCGCGTTGATCTCGTCCAGCAGCTCGCCGTAGCGGGTGTTGGATGCGACCACCGGATCGTCCGGCGATCCCGGCACGATGTCCGACTCCTGGCTGCGCCCGAAGCCCTTGATGTCGCCGCCGGCGCAGAAGTTGCCGCCCGATCCGCGCAGCACGATGGCGCGCACCGACCGGTCGCTGCGCACGGCCGCGAAGGTGTCGCCCAACGCCTGCACCAGCTCCGCCGACAACGCGTTGCGCATGTCCGGCCGGTTCAGCGTGGCGTACAGCACGCCGTTGTCATTGCGCAGCAGGAGGTCGGGAGTGTCGGGAAGTTTGGTCATCGGTTCCGCCGTCCGGGCAGGGTGCCCATGTATTTCGCGATGATCGACAGCATGACCTCGTCGGCCCCGCCGCCGATGGAGGCGAGGCGGCCGTCGCGGTAGGCCCGGCTCACCCGGTTCTCCCAGGTGAAGCCCATGCCGCCCCAGTATTGCAGGCAGCTGTCGTTGACCTCGCGTAGCAGCCGGCCGGCCTTCAGCTTGGCCATCGAGGCCAGGCGGGTGACATCCTCGCCACCCACGTAGCGCTCCACCGCGCGATAGATCAGCGAGCGCAGCAGCTCGACCTCGGTCGACAGTTCGGCCAGACGGAAGTGCACCACCTGGTTGTCCAGGATCGACTGCCCGAACGCCTTGCGCTCGCGCGTGTACTCGATGGTCTCGGCGATCACCTCTTCCATGGAGACGATGCCAGAGACCGCGCCCCAGAGCCGTTCCTCCTGGAACTGCTCCATCTGGTAAGTGAAACCCTTGCCTTCCTCGCCGATGCGCCAGCGCTGCGGCACGCGCACCTCGTCGAAGAAACATTGCGCCGTGTCCGACGCGTTCATGCCGATCTTCTTCAGCTTGCGCGTCGACACGCCCTTGCTGTCCATCGGCACCGCGATCAACGTCTTGTTGCGATGGACCTGGTCATCCGACGTGTTGGCCAGCAGGCAGATCCAGTCGGCCTGCGTGCCGTTCGTCGTCCACATCTTGCCGCCGTTGATGACGTAGTCGTCGCCATCCTTGCGCGCCGTCGTGGTCAGGCCGGCGACGTCGGATCCCGCGCCGACCTCGCTCACGCCCAGGCAGGCAACGAAGTCGCCGGCGATGGACGGGGCCAGGAACTCCCGTCGCACCTCGTCGGAGCCGTGCTTGGCCAGGGCCGGCGTCGCCATGTCGGTCTGCACGCCGATCGCCATCGGCACCGCGCCGCACTGGATATGGCCTAGCTCCTCCGCCATGACCATGGCGTAGGAATAGTCCAACCCCATGCCGCCGAACTCGGCCGGCTTGTGCACGCCGAGCAGGCCCAGGTCGCCCATCTTCTTGAACAGGTCGTGCGCCGGGAAAATCTCCGCCTCTTCCCATTCGTCGACGTGTGGGTTCACTTCCGCGTCGATGAAGCGCCGCACCGTGCGCCGCAGTTCCTCGTGTTCGTCGGTGAATTGCATGGCCGGTCCTAGCGGTTGGAGGCGCGCGGCAGCGTGCCCATCAGCTTGCAGATGATGGTGAGCATGATCTCGTCGGCGCCGCCGCCGATGGAGCCGAGCCGGCCGTCGCGATAGGCGCGGCTTATCCGGTTCTCCCAGGTGAAGCCCATGCCGCCCCAGTATTGCAGGCAGCTGTCGGCGACTTCGCGCGCCAGCCGGCCGGCCTTCAGCTTGGCCATCGAGGCCAGCCGCGTCACGTCCTCGCCGGAGACGTAGAGCTCCACCGCGCGATACGTCAGCGAGCGCAGCAGCTCCACCTCCGTGGCCAGCTCGGCCATGCGGAAATGCACCACCTGGTTGTCCAGGATCGATTGCCCGAAGGCCTTGCGCTCGCGGGTGTACTCGATGGTCTCCTCGATCAGCTGCTCCAGGCCCTTCGGCGCGCGCGAGGCGGCCCACAGGCGCTCCTCCTGGAACTGCTGCATCTGGTAGGTGAAGCCCTGGCCTTCCTCGCCGATGCGGTTGGCCTGCGGCACGCGCACGTCGTCGAAAAAGCACTGCGCCGTGTCCGACGCCATCATCCCGATCTTCTTGATCTTGCGCGTGGAGACGCCGGGCGTGTCCATCGGCACCGCGATCATCGTCTTGTTGCGATGCACCGGCCCGTCCGACGTGTTGGCCAGCAGGCAGATCCAGTCGGCCTGCGTGCCGTTGGTGGTCCACATCTTGCCGCCGTTGATGACGTAGTCGTCGCCGTCCTTGCGCGCCGTGGTCTTCAGCGAGGCAACGTCGGAGCCGGCCCCGACTTCCGAGACGCCCAGGCACGCGACGTAGTCCCCGGCGATGGACGGCGCCAGGAACTCCGCCTTCACCCGGTCCGACCCGTGCTTGGCCAGCGCCGGCGTCGCCATGTCGGTCTGCACGCCGATGGCCATCGGCACGCCGCCGCAACGGATGCGCCCGAGTTCTTCGGCCATCACCGCGGCGTAGGAATAGTCCAGCCCCATGCCGCCATGTTCGGTCGGCTTGTGCACGCCGAGCAGGCCGAGGTCGCCCATCTTCTTGAACAGCTCGTGCGCCGGGAAGATTTCCGCCTCTTCCCAATCATCGACATGCGGGTTGATCTCGTTGTCGACGAAACGCGCGACGGTATCGCGCAGCGCCTCGTGCTCGGCCGTGAATTGCATTTCTATCCCCTAACCTCTTCGTCACCCCGGACTTGATCCGGGGTCCATGTCGACGACAAGCCCGGCATCGACATGGATCCCGGCTCTCCGCTGCGCTTCGGCCGGGATGACGGGTGAGAGATCTTCATCGCCTACCCCCGCGCCACGCCGAAGGTGTTCGGGCGCAGGGGACGTATCTCGGCCTCGCGGCAGATCGACAAGCACTGGCCCAGCACACGGCGCGAGTCGCGCGGGTCGATCAGGCCGTCGTCCCACAGCCGCGCGGTGGCGTAGAGCGCCGTCGACTCCGCGTCGATCTGGTCGACGATGGCCTTCTCCATCTTCGCCAGCTTGTCGCGGTCCGGCTCCTTGCCGGCGCGCCGGGCGCCGGCCTCGGTGATGATCGACATCACCTTCGCGGCCTGCTCGCCACCCATGACGGAAATTCGATAGTTCGGCCAGGCGAAGATGAAGCGCGGGTCGAACGAACGCCCGCACATGCCGTAATTGCCGGCGCCGAACGAGCCGCCGATCATCAGCGTGATCTGCGGGACGGTGGCGTTGGCGACGGCCTGGATCATCTTCGAGCCGTGCTTGACGATGCCGCCCTCCTCGGCCTCACGGCCGACGATGTAGCCCGTCGTGTTCTGCAGGTAGATGATCGGCGTGTTCGACTGGCAGCAGAGCTGGATGAACTGCGCCGCCTTCACCGCGCCCTGCGGGTCGATCGGGCCGTTGTTGCCGATGATGCCGCAGGCGAAGCCCTCGATGTTGGCGTGACCGCACACCGTCGGCACGCCGAACGACGCCTTGAAGTCGAGGAAGTCGCTGTCGTCGACCAGCCGCGCGATCACCTCGCGCACGTCGTAGGGCTTGCGGTAGTCGACCGGCACCAGCCCGAGCAGTTCCTCCGCGTCGTAGCGCGGCGGCTTGTAGGTGCGTGGCGCCTGCGGCGGCAGTTGCTCGTTCCACGGCAGCGTCGCCATCACCTGACGCGCGATGCGCACCGCGTCGGCGTCGTCCTCGGCCATGTACTCCGCCGTGCCGGCGACCGAGGCGTGCAGGTCGGCCCCGCCCAGTTCCTCGTCGGTAGCGATCTCGCCGGTCGCCGCCTTCAGCAGCGGCGGCCCGGCCAGGAAGATCTTCGCCCGGTCGCGGACGACGATCACGTAGTCGGACAGGCCGGGGACATACGCTCCGCCCGCCGTCGACGAGCCGTGCACAATGGTGACCTGCGGGATGCCGGCCGCCGACAGGCGCGACTGGTTGGCGAAACCGCGCCCGCCCTCCACAAACAGTTCCGACTGGTACAGCAGGTTGGCGCCGGCGCTTTCCACCAGCGCGATGGTCGGCAGCTTGTTCTGCGCCGAGATGTCCTGGCTGCGCAGCTTCTTCTTCAGGCCCATCGGCGCGGTGGCGCCGCCCTTGATACCGCTGTCCGAGACCGAGACCATCGCCCGGACGCCGCTGACCTGGCCGATGCCGAGGATCGAGCCGCCGCCGGTGACGTTGGCATCGCCGTCGTCGTCGTGCATGCGGTAGCCGGCCAGCGTCGACAGCTCCAGCCACGGCGCGCCGCGATCCAGCAGCAACTCAAGACGCTCGCGCGGCAGCAGCTGTCCGCGCTTCTCGAACTTCGGCTTGGACCGGGCGGAGTAGGCGCGAATGCGCGCCTCGATGTCGCGGAAATGCGCGACCAGATCTTCCATCGCCGCACGATTGGCGACGAAGGCCGGGTCGCGCGGGTCGACCCGCGATTCCAGGACCGGCATCAGTCGTCTCCGCGCGCCACTTTCGGCAGCACTTCGCGGTGGAAGCCGAGATACGGCTCAGGAACGTTGTCGTGGTCGCCGGCCGGATGGTCGATGACCTGGTTCGGCACGCCGCCATCGACCCGGATGCAGGTGCCGGTGATGAAGTTCGCCGCCGGGGTCAGCAGGAAGATGATCGCCGCCGACACCTCCGCCTCGCGGCCCGTGCGGCGCAGCGGCACGAAGCTCGGCAGGCTCTTCATGTGCTGTTGCGTCGCCTCGTCGTAGGTGTCGAAGCCGGAACTCGCGATCCAGCCGGGCGCCACAGCGTTCACACGCACACCGCCCTTGGCCCATTCCACGGCGGCCGTGTAAGTGAAGTTCAGCATGCCCGCGCGGGCGGCGCCGGAATGGCCCATGGTCGGCATGCCGTGCCACATGTCGGCGATGATGTTCACCATCGACCCGCCGCCGTCCTTCGACATGCTCTGCAGGTAGACCTCGCGTCCCATCAGGAAGCCGCCGGTGAGATTGGTGCGCACCACCGTCTCCCAGCCCTTCTGCGAGATCTTCTCCAGCGGCGCCGGGAACTGCCCGCCGGCATTGTTGACGAGGTGATGGATGCGTCCGTGCCGGCCGACCAGCGTCTGCACCGTCTCGACGACCTGCTCCTCGACCCGGATGTCGCAGACGGCGGTGTCGACCGCGCCGCCATCCTCGACGATCTCGGCCTTCACGTTGGCGAGCTTCTCGGGGTTGCGGCCGATCAGGATCACCTTGGCACCGAGGCTGGACAGCTCGTGCGCGGTGCAGCGACCGATGCCGCTGCCGCCGCCGGTGACAATGATGGTCTGGCCGGCGAACAGGTCCGGCCGGAACACCGAGGCATAGGGCATGAGGCGCTGTTCTCCCTGATGGCGCTGGACGGTCGCGCTTTGGTTCGATAGTACGGCCGTCGGGAGCGGTTATCACCGCCCCTCGTGTTGGCGGCCACGCTAGTTGCCGTTTACGTTAACGTCAACCAGCAGACAGGAGTCACCCATGAGCCTGGAACAGATCACCAACGGCATGAAAGAGCGCGTCGGCGAGGACTGCGGTCTTGGCGCCAGCATGAAGTTCGATTTCGGCGACGACGGCATCGTCGTGCTCGACGCCAATCAGGTCCCGAATGTCGTCTCCAACGAAGACCAGCCGACCGACTGCACGCTGAAGATGGCGATGAGCGACTTCATCGCCATGACCCAGGGCGAGCTCGACGGCATGACCGCCTTCATGATGGGCAAGCTCAAGGTCGAGGGCGACATGGGCGTCGCCATGAAGCTGCAGAGCGTCCTGAAGGGCTGATCCCTCCCCGTCATCCCGGGCAAGCGCAGCGCGACCCGGGATCCACGGCCGAAGACGCTCACGCGGCAAGCCGTGGATGCCGGCTCAAGGCCGGCATGACGACGTTTCTCTGTCTATTGCCCGCCGTCCGGCCTCGGGCGATCGCCCAGCGTCCCGCCGTCGCCGGTATTCGCCGGCGATGGTGACGGCGAGCCGCCGGTGCTCGTGAAGATCGAGAAGATGCGGTCGATCAGCTTCTGATCCGCGCCCGGTCGGCCGACGCCGGCCGGCGGCGGCTCGGCCGAGGCCAGCGGCTTCGACGCCACGCCTTTGTGCGCCGCCGTCATCACCTGTTTCCAGATCCGTGCCGGCAGGCCGCCGCCGGTGACCTTGCGCATCGCCGAGTTGTCGTCGTTGCCGACCCAGACGCCGGCCACGACGTCCGACGTGAAGCCCAGGAACCAGGCGTCGCGATAGTCCTGGCTGGTCCCGGTCTTGCCGGCCGCCGACCGGTCCAGTCGGGCCGCCTTGCCGGTGCCGCGCTGGATCGCGCCGCGCATCATGCCGGCCAGATCGGCCACGGCGCGAGCATCGGCCGCGCGTGTCGCGCTGCCGCGCCGGCGGTAGACCACCTTGCCCTCGTCATCACGCACCTCGACGATGCCGTGCGCCAGCGCCGCGCGACCGCCCGCGGCCAGCGTGGCGTAGGCGGTGGTCAGTTCCAGCATCGTCACCTCGCCGGCGCCGAGCGCGATCGCCGGCTGGCGGGGCAGCTTGCTGGTGATGCCGAGCCGGCGCGCGGTGGCGATCACCTTGTCCACGCCGACCTGGCTGCCGACCCGGACAGCAACGGTGTTGATCGAGTTCGCCAGCGCATCGGCCAGCGTGATGCGGCCGCGATACTTGCCGTCGAAGTTGGTCGGGGACCACTTCTTGATGGTGACCGGCCGGTCCTGGAACACGTCGGAGGGACGCAGGCCGTTCTGCAACGCGGTCAGGTAGACGATCGGCTTGAACGCCGACCCGGGCTGACGTTGCGCCTGCACCGTACGGTTGAACTGGCTGGCCTGGTAGTCCCGGCCACCAACCATCGCCAGCACCGCACCGTTCGGCCGCATCGCCAGGACCGCGCCCTGGCTCGCCTTCAGCTTACCGCCCGACTTGTCGAGCGCGTCGCGTAGCGCCGCCTCCGCGGCCAGTTGCAGCTTCGGATCGAGCGTGGTGACGACGGTGAGATCGCGCTGCGCCCGGCCAACATGGTCCGGCAGCTCGCTCAGCACCCAGTCGGTGAAGTAGCGAACCGAGCGGCTGTCGGCGCCGACGCGCAGCCGCGCCGGCTTCGCCTTCGCCTTCGCCGCTTCGTCTTTCGAGATCGCGCCGTAAGCCACCATGTTGTCCAGCACCACGGCGGTACGCGCCGTGGCCCGGGCGTAATCTCGTGTCGGCGCGTAGTAGCTCGGCGCCTTCAGCAGGCCGGCCAGCATCGCCGACTCTTGCAACGTCAACTGGCTCACCGGCTTGCCGAAATAGCGCTGCGCCGCCGCCGATACGCCGTAGGCGCCGGCGCCGAGATAGACCCGGTTCATGTACAGGGTCAGGATCTCGTCCTTGGTGAAATGCAACTCCACCCACAGCGCCATCACCGCTTCCTGCGCCTTGCGCATCAGCGTCCGGTCCGGCGTCAGGAAGGCGATCTTGGAAAGCTGCTGCGTCAGCGTGCTGCCGCCTTGCACGATGCCGCCGGCGCGCAGGTTCACCACCATCGCCCGCGCGATGCCGATCAAGTCGATGCCGTCGTGCTGGTAGAAGCGCCGGTCCTCGGTCGCCAGCACCGCGTCGACGAGGCTCTCCGGCAGGTCCTCGCGTTGCGCCGGCGTGCCGTAGAGATCGCCATGGCGGGCCAGCGGCGAGCCGTCGGCGGCGACCACGGTGATCGACGGCTTGCGGTCGGTCAGCGCCGACAGCCCGTCCAGTCCCGGCAGGCTCCAGATGGTGTAGATCAGCAGGCCGACGGCGGCGATGACACCCCACACCACCGCGATCGACATCGCCCGCCGGAACCGCACCCAGAACCGCGTCTTCGGCGGCGCTGGCGGCGTCGCCTTGCGCCGGCCAGCAGGTTTCTTCTTGCCGGTCGACTTCTTCTTCGCCGCTGCCGGCTTCTTCCTGGCGGGGGGATTGGCCACGCGTACTCTACCTCATTGGTCGGAAACTGCCGGTACCACCCACCTCACCCCGGCCCTCTCCCCCCTGAAGGGCGGAGAGGGGGCGAAACGTCGAGGCCGGTGAAAGCCCCTCTCCGCCCTCTGGGGGGAGAGGGGTTTGGGGTGAGGTGGGTGTCGATGACGAACCCCATCGCGCAGAGACCACCGATTCAACAGTAACCCGGAGTCCCGCCTACGCGGGAATGACGGCGAAAACGCGGCTCAGATGTCCAGGTTCACCACGTTGAGCGCGTTGTCGCGGATGAAGTCGCGGCGCGGTTCGACCACGTCGCCCATCAGCGTGGAGAACACCTCGTCGGCGCCGTCCAGCTCGCGCACCTGCACCTGCAGCAACGTGCGTGCCTCCGGGTCCAGCGTGGTCTCCCAGAGCTGCTCGGCGTTCATCTCGCCCAGGCCCTT
>CAZVLI010000103.1:7040-9005 GCA_964627965.1 uncultured Rhodospirillales bacterium | reverse complement strand
TGCACCAGTTCGCCCTCGTTCTTGATCACGAAGCGCACCGTCTCGCCCTTGGCGATGCTGATGTTCTCGGGCTCGTAGTAGTTGTCGCGCATCGTCACCTCGACCGTGCGGGTGACGTCTGCTGCCTTGCCGGGCGCGCCGATGGCGGCCGACATGCCGTGGCCCTTACCGTGGCCGTGGCCGCCGCCGTGGCCATGCCCATGGCTGGCGGCGTTCGAGGTTGTGGCGAGCGCCAGGCCGGCGCCCACGATGGCCGCGCCGCAGGCGGCGGCGCGCAGGATCTGAATCGGAGTCATCTCGGTTACCTGTTCCGAAGGTCATGCAAACGCGTGGGTTGCCGATCGTCGCGCGACGATCGGCGGGTCCGGCTCAAACCGGCAGCGTCAGCGTGGTGGTCGGAACAGGCCTTCGCGATCCTGGCCCAGGACGGCCAGCATCGGCGCGGGAAGATCGCTTCGGCCCCGGTCGACTTGCGTCCGTGGCGGGACCATCACCGGCAGTGCGCTGGCCGAGCAGCCCATGGCGCAACAATCGATGTCGACCTGTGGCGCGGGATGGCTCGGGCAATCGGCTTCGTCTGCCGCTGCATTGCCGGTCGCGGCGGTCGTGGTCATGGCGTGGTGATGCGGCGAAGCCTCGGCGTCGCCGGTCGGCGCCAGGAGCCCGACCAGCACGAGCAGCAGAACGGCCGCAAAATGCTTCGCCGTCGTCGAGATATAGCGCCGCGGCCACACGACGGCAAATGAACTCCCTGTAATCGAGATTCCGCTTGACTGTTACGGGCCATAGCCGCATATCCCGCTTGCCCAAAGTCGCACGTGCACCGAGGCGCCGGCACACCCGCCGAACAGCGGGCCCGGACAAACCGGGACAAGGCGTTTCACAGCAACGACGGTGCGGGCTTTTTTGGTCTCTGTCGGCTTTCCAACGGCCGGCGACACTGAAGAGGCACACCCTCATTGCCGGACGTGCGGCCGGGGTAACCCGTCCAATCCATGGCAGGCAACGCCGGTTCGGATCGCGAGTCCGGGCCGGGTTTCGAGCACAGAGCTCGACATATCGGTCTGGCGTCTCCACCGCGCCCGGGCCGGAATGTCGATGCCACTGGCGACCCGACATTGGACGGAGTATCGGCCGATGGCCACGCAACGCATGCTGGACTTCCTCGCCACCCGACGACCCGAGGGCCCCTGCCTCGTCGTCGACCTCGACGTCGTACGCGACAACTACACCGCCTTCCGCCGCGCGCTGCCGGAATCCGGCATCTTCTACGCGGTGAAGGCGAATCCGGCGCCGGAGATCCTGGCGCTGCTGGCCGAGCTGGGTTCCAGCTTCGACACCGCCTCGGTCCCGGAGATCGAGCAGGTGCTGGCCGCCGGCGCGACGCCGGACCGCATTTCCTTCGGCAACACGATCAAGAAAGAGCGCGACATCGCGCGCGCCTTCGAGCTGGGCGTGCGGCTGTTCGCCGTCGACTGCCCGGAAGAGGTCGAAAAGGTCGGCCGCGTCGCGCCCGGCGCCCGCGTCTTCTGCCGTATCCTGACCGACGGTGTCGGCGCCGAGTGGCCGCTGTCGCGCAAGTTCGGCTGTGCCCCGTCGATGGCCGTCGACGTGCTGACGCACGCCCGCGATCTGGGGCTCGATGCCTATGGCGTGTCGTTCCACGTCGGCTCGCAGCAACTGCACCTGGACGCTTGGGACCGGGCGCTGGCCGAGGCGGCGGAGATCTTCCGCACGCTGGAGGCGCGCGGCATCCAGCTGCGCATGGTGAACCTGGGCGGCGGCTTCCCGGCGCGCCTGCTGAAGGCGGTGCCGGAGCCGGAGGCCTATGGCCAGGCGATCGGCCGCTCGCTGTCGAGCCACTTTGGCAACCGCATCCCGGAGACCATCATCGAGCCGGGCCGCGGCAGGGTCGGCGATGCCGGCGTGCTCAAGGCGGAGGCGGTGCTGATCAGCCGCAGGTCG
>CAZVLI010000103.1:0-7030 GCA_964627965.1 uncultured Rhodospirillales bacterium | reverse complement strand
ACGAGACTCGCTGGGTCTATCTCGACATCGGCAAGTTCGGTGGGCTGGCCGAAACCATGGACGAGGCGATCCGCTATCCGATCACCACGCCGCGCGACGGCGACGCGGTCGAGCCGTGCGTGCTGGCCGGCCCGACCTGCGACAGCGCCGACGTGCTGTACGAGAAGACGCCCTATCCGCTGCCGATCTCGCTCACCATCGGCGACGAGATCCTGATCGAGACCACCGGCGCCTACACGACCACCTACGCCGCCAACGGGTTCAACGGCTTCGCGCCGCTGGCCGCCTACGTGATCTGACGAGGCCGCCATGTTGAGCTTCGAGGTGGAGCGGCCCGGTGACGCCCGGGCCCGCGAGGCGCTGCTCGATGCCTGTTTCGGACCGTCGCGGCATCGCAAGACAGTGGCCAGGTTGCGTCGCGGCCGGCGGCCGGCGGATGGCCTGTCGCTGGTGGTGCGGCGGGACGACGTGCTGGTCGGGACCGTGCGGCTGTGGCGGGTGGATGCCGGCGATGCTGGCGCCGCACTGCTGCTCGGCCCGGTCGCGGTGGCGCCGGGATTACAGGGCGAGGGCATCGGCTCGCGACTGATGCAGGCTGCCCTGGGCCGCGCCAAGGCGCTGGGCCATCGCGCGGTGTTGCTGGTCGGCGATCCGGCCTACTACACCCGCTTCGGCTTTCGGCGCGAACTGGCGGCCGGCCTGAGCCTCCCGGGACCGGTGGAACTTCCGCGCTTCCTGGCGCTGGAGCTGGTCCCGGGGGCGCTTGCTCATGCCGTTGGCCCGGTTGTCGCCACGGGCGAGCCGGCGACGACCAAACGGCGCCGCGCGGCGTAAACACGAAACGTGCGAACCTGCGCCCGGGCTTGCGGCCCGGGCGCAGCGTTGGCTAAAGGTCGGCGCGACCGACCCCGTAGGGAGCATCTCTCATGACCGATTGGCCCAAGCACGGCCGCATCGACGGCCCCATCGTGATGATCGGCTTCGGCACCATCGGCCGCGGCACGCTGCCGCTGCTATTGCGCCACTTCGACTTCGACAAGTCGCGGTTCACCGTGATCGACCCGGACGACAGCCACCGTTCGTTGGTCGACGAGGCCGGTGTCGCCTTCGTGAAGTCGCCGATCACGCGCGAGAACTACAAGGACCTGCTGACGCCGTTGCTCACCGAGGGCGAGGGTCAACCGTTCATCGTCAACCTGTCGGTCGACGTGTCCTCGGTCGACATGATCCTGTTCGCACAGGATCTCGGCGCGCTCTATGTCGACACGGTGGTGGAGCCGTGGAAGGGGCACTACACCGATCCGAACCTGACGATGGCGCAGCGCACCAACTACGCCCTGCGCGAGACCGCCCGTGCGCTGGTCGGCGCCGGCAAGACCACGGCCGTGTCCTGCTGCGGTGCCAACCCGGGCATGGTGTCGTGGTTCGTGAAGCAGGCGTTGGTCAACCTTGCGAAGGACCTGGGCCGATCGGTCGAGGCGCCGACGAGCCGCGAGGGCTGGGCGACGCTGATGCGCGACCTGGGCGTGAAGGGCGTGCACATCGCCGAGCGCGATACCCAGCGCGTCGCCACGCCGAAGCCGATCCAGGTGTTCCGCAACACCTGGTCGGTGGAGGGCTTCGTGTCGGAGGGCATGCAGCCCGCCGAGCTTGGCTGGGGCACGCACGAGAAGCACATGCCAGCCGACGCCCAGGGCTTCGAGACTGGTTGCCAGGCGGCGATCTTCCTGCCGCGGCCGGGCGCGGCGACGCGGGTGCGCACCTGGACCCCGGTGTCGAAGGCGCAGCACGGATTCCTGGTGACGCACAACGAGTCGATCTCGATCGCCGACTACTTCACGCTGCACGAGGGTGACAAGGTCGTGTTCCGGCCGACCTGCCACTACGCCTACCATCCCTGCGACGACGCGGTGCTGTCCTTGCACGAGCTGTTCGGCAACGAGGGCCATCCGCAGGCCGAGTTCCATACGCTCGACGAGGACGAGTTGGTCGACGGCGTCGACGAGCTGGGCGTGCTGCTCTACGGCCACGAGAAGAATGCCTACTGGTTCGGCTCCAGCCTTTCCATCGAGCAGACGCGGGCGCTGGCGCCGTACCAGAACGCCACCGGCCTGCAGGTCACCTCGGCGGTGCTGGCCGGCATGGTCTGGGCGCTGGAGAACCCGACCGCCGGCGTGGTGGAGACCGACGAGGTCGATTTCGCCCGCTGCCTGGAAGTGCAACTGCCCTACCTGGGCGACGTGTTCGGCGCCTACACCGACTGGAACCCGCTGACCGACCGGCTCAGCCTGTTCCCGGAACAGATCGACGAAAGCGATCCCTGGCAGTTCAGCAACGTGCTGGTGGGATAGTGGCCGGTGCTTCCTAGGCGGCGTAGCGGCGTACGTGGTCGAGCAACAGTTCGTTGACCTCGGCCGGCGCCTGGTCGGTGGAGAAGTGGCCGATGCCGGGTAGAACCTCGAACCGGTAGTCTGCGGTAATGTGATCGGCGGTCGCTTCGGCCGCCTTCCGGCCGACGCTGGCGTCCGCGTCGCCCCAGACGTACATCGTCGGCACGGTGATGGCGCCGATCTCGGCTTTCAGGCCGGCGTTGGCGCGGTACCAGGCCAGCGCCGCCTCCATCGCCGACTTGGTGCCGAGCACGCCGACATAGTCCTCGATCACCGATGGCGGGACGTCCTGCGCCGCCAGGTTGCGCCGCAGGCGCCGGCCGTCGTCTTCCAGCAGCAGGTCGGCGGTTTCGGGCTCCAGGAACTTGCGGTGGTGGCGCGAGCGGTGCTTCTGGTCACCATCCGGGTCGGCCAGCGCGGCGCGGAAAGCGCTCGGATGCGGCCGCGACAGGATCGCCAGCGAGGCCAAGCGCTCGGGATGCCGGTCGGCGACGCCCCAGGCGACCTGACCACCCCAGTCGTGTCCGGCCAGATGGAAGCGTCGACCGCTCGCGCCGGCTGCGTCGGCGATGGCCACGGCGTCCGCGATCAGCTTGTCGTAGTCGTAGTTGCCCAGCACCGACGGGTCGGGTCGCGCCGCGGGCGAGTAGCCGCGTTGATCGGGCGCCACGACACGGAATCCGGCCGCCGCCAGTTCCGGGATCTGCGCCCGCCAGGCGTGGCGCGACTGCGGATAGCCGTGCAGCAGGAGGACCAGCGGGCCGTCCGTGGGGCCGTCCACCCAGGCGGTAAAGGCGAGCCCGTCGGCGATGCGTATCTGCTGTGTCTCGACCATGCCGGCCCCGCGTTATGCTTAGCTTGAGTCGGACACAGTTTAGGGGCCGGCGCGGGAGATTGGGATGACCGGCGATCAAATCATGCTGTTCGCGCTGCTGGCCGGCATTCTCGGCATGCTGCTGTGGGGGCGATTGCGGCACGACCTTGTCGCCATGGGCGGCCTGCTGATCGCGGTGGTTCTCGGGCTGGTGCCGGCGGAGGCGGCGTTCGAGGGCTTCGCGCACCACGCCGTGGTGATCGTGGCGCTGGTCCTGGTCGCCAGCCGGGCATTTGAGAATGCCGGCGCGCTGTCGCTGGTGACCAGCGCCTTCGCCAAGGCCGAGCGGCCGACGATGCAGCACATCGCCATTTTTGGCGGTATCGGCGCGGCGATGTCGGCGGTGATCAACAATGTCGCGGCGCTGGCGCTGCTGATGCCGCTGGACGTGCAGGCGGCGCGCAAGGCCGGCCGGCCGCCGTCGATCACGCTGATGCCGCTGGCCTTCGCCACCATCCTGGGCGGCATGGTCACGCTGATCGGCACGCCGCCGAACATCATCGCGGCGACGATCCGCGCCGACCAGCTCGGCGCGCCGTACCAGATGTTCGACTTCGCGCCGGTCGGGCTGGCGGTAGCGGTCGCCGGCATGGCGTTCGTGGCGCTGGTCGGCTGGCGCCTGGTGCCGCGACGCGAGGACAAGGCGGCGGGCCTGATCAGCGGCGCGTCGTTCAAGGCGGAACTGCTGGTGCCGGAAGACGCGGACGTCATCGGCGAGTTCCTGCGCACCCTGGAGCCGAAGGCGGAGCAGGCCGACGTTCTCATCATCGGCCTGATCCGGCAGGGCATGCCCTACTACAGCCGGGCGTGGTCGATGCCGTTGCAGGCGGCCGACCTGCTGGTGGTGGAGGGTTCGACTGACGCCATCGCCGGATTTGTGAAGTCGGCGGGCCTGCAGGATGCGCCGGGCACCGACGATGGTCCGCCCTCGGCGGAGGACGAAGCGGTAGCCGCGGCGGCGGCCGTGACCGGCGTGGTCGAGGCGGCCGACGCCCAGCCGGAGACGGTTGAGCCGGAAACCGATCCGAAGGCGGAGATCATCGAGGCGGTGGTCCGTGCCGACAGCCGTTTGGTCGGGCGGGCGGCGCGCGCGCTCGATTTGCGCCGGCAGTTCGGTGTCACGTTGCTGGGCATCGCGCGCGCTGGCGTGGTGACGCGCGAGCGGGTGCGGGACCGGGTGATCCATGCCGGCGACGAGCTGCTGCTGACCGGGCGGACGGCGCGTTCGCCGGTGACGTTGGACCTGCTCGGGTTGATCGAGATCGGGCGCGCCAGCGTGGCGCCGGTCCGGCCCTGGAAGGTGGCGCTGGCAGTTGGTCTGTTCGCCGCCGCGATCATCGTCGCCAGCCTGGGCTGGCTGTCGTTCACCATCGCGCTGGCGATCGCGGTCGCGGTCTATGCCGGTACCGGGCTGGTGCCGGCGCGTGAGTTCTACAGCCAGATCGAGTGGCCGGTGATCGTCATGCTGGCCTGCCTGCTGCCGATCGGCGCCGCCTTCGAGGAGGTTGGCGGCACCGCGCTGATCGCCAGCAGCATCGCCAACGTGACCTCCGACTATGCGGCGGTGGTGGCGCTGGTCGCGCTGATGATGGTGACAATGACGCTGTCGGACGTGCTCAACAACGTCGCCACCATGGTGATCACCGGGCCGATCGCCATCGACCTTGCGCATCGGCTGGACGCCAATCCCGACACTTTCCTGATGGGCGTGGCGGTGTCGTGCTCTTGCGCCTTCCTGACGCCGATCGGGCACAAGAACAACACGCTGATCATGGGGCCGGGTGGCTTCCGGTTCGCCGATTACTGGCGCATGGGCCTGCCGCTGGAGGTCGTCGTGCTCGTCGTGGCGGTGCCGATGCTGCTGCTGGTCTGGCCGCTCTAGTCGAGCGACGGTTTCGCGCCACGCAGCTTCTTGATGCTGGCGCGACGGGTCTTGGCGTCGAGGCGGCGCTTCTTCGACGCCAGCGTCGGTCGCGTCGCGCGCCGCTTGGTCGGCGAGACGGTTGCCTCGCGCAGCAATTCGACCAGGCGGGCGAGGGCGTCCTCGCGGTTCTGTGCCTGGGTGCGTAAACGGTCGGCGTTAATCACCAGCACGCCGTCTTTGGTCAGGCGCCGGCCGGCCAGTTGGGCCGCGCGCGCCCGCACGTCCGGCGGCAAGGTCCGGTTTCCCTGCAGGTCGAAGCGCAGCTGCACCGCGGTCGACACCTTGTTGACGTTCTGTCCGCCCGGGCCGGAGGCGCGCACGAAGCGTTCCTCGACCTCGCTTTCGGGGATCGACAGTCGCCGGGTGATCTCGATCATGGCCCCTTCTACCACGCAAGGCGGCGCCGGCCCGCCGGCCGGCGCCGTTAACCAACGCCCTTCCCACAAGGAAATGGGCGGCCCCGAAGGGCCGCCCATCCCGTAACCAAGCCTTTGGCGAGAGGCTTAGGCCTTGCGGCGACGCCGCGCGACCGCGCCGAGACCGATCAGGCCCGCGCCCAGGATCGACATGGTCGCCGGCTCCGGCGTGTCGACCAGACGGATGTAGTCAACCTCGGTGTCGAAAGCGCCGACCTGCGAGATGTTCGCGAACAGGCGGATGCTGTCGATGTTGGTCAGGTCCAGACCGGAGGTGCCGCCGGCAACCTGCTCGGTGAACGCGGCCAGGTCGAGGGCGATCAGGGCGCCGCCCGGAACCGTGCCGGAGAGGGCTTCCCAGATCGAGCCGTCGTTGTCCTCGAGCTCGAAGCGCCACACGATCGAGAGGTCAGCCGACACCAGCGAAACGTGCATCTGGTCGTAGATCGAGATGTCCTGACCCAGGCCGGCACCGCCGCTGCCGTTCCACTCCAGGGTCGAGGTCGATTCCACGCCCGGGCCCTGCCCGTGGGTGAAGTAGCCGTTGGCGAAGCCGGCCGCCGCGGTGCTGGACTGCGGCGGGTTCGCCACGAACACCTCGGTCGTCAGGTCGCGGAAGCCGCCGATGATGTCGGCCTGCGCGCCGCCGCCGTCGTTGTCGAGCAGCGAGGTCGTGCCGACCGTGGTTTGCACCACGAGCATGTCCGGGGCGGTGAACTCGTCAACCGAGAGGGCCGGAACCGCGTGAGCGGCCGAAGCAACAAGCGTCAGGCTCACACCCGCAACGCTCGCCGTGAGAAAATTACGAAGGTTCATTACTGTAGTCTCCCTACTGCGCCGTGGGCCTGGTTACGTCGTGGCCCGAAGGTACCAGCCAGGATTGCAAGCACGGTGCCAAGTGGGAAAGTTCTACGATTTCAGCGTGTTACGGGAATTGTCAGCTGGCGGCGCTTTTCGTGTGTAAAGCGTGCCGACAGCCCAAAGTATAGTTAATCGTCTTGTGTTATGTGAAATATACAGCGAATATCTATGTGAAATCAGCTTGTTACGAGATCTCGGCTGTGGATGTGCCGATCTGTGACCGCGTCTGGGCAGCCGAATCCAGTGTCAAGAAACGGCGGCGCTGTCGCCGTTTCCTGCCAGAAACCGCCCGCTTGCGGCCACGGCCGCCGTCGGTCGGTCAGAATCTGGAAGAAGATTGGGATCGGCGGTCCTAGGACCGCCGATCCCGCAAGATACTTGCTAGATCGCCGTTACGACTTGCGGCGACGCCGCGCAATCGCACCCAGGCCGATCAAGCCCGCGCCGAGGATCGACAGGGTTGCCGGCTCAGGCGTATCCACCAGCCGGATGTAGTCGACCTCGGTGTCGAAGGCACCGACCTGCGTGATGTTCGCGAACAGGCGGATGCTGTCGATGTCGGTCA
>CAZVLI010000102.1:0-9023 GCA_964627965.1 uncultured Rhodospirillales bacterium | reverse complement strand
TGGGCGGGCTGGCCGACGCGCTGGCCGCCGCCGCCCGCCAGCTCGGCGTCGACCTGCGCGGCGAGGCCGAGGTCGCGGAGATCGAGGTCCGCGACGGCCTGGCCCGCGCCGTGTGTCTGGAGAGCGGCGAACGGTTCGAGGCCGACCACGTCGTTTCCAATGCCGACCCGCATCTCACCTTCCTGCGGCTGATCGATGCTCAGGCGCTGTCGCCGGGCTTCACCGACGCGATCCGCGAACTGCGCATGAACGGCGTCGCGGCCAAGGTCAACGTGGCGCTGGACGCCTTGCCGACCTTCACCGCCGCACCGGAGGGCGCCGCGCCAGCGCGAGTCAGCCTGTGCCCGTCGCTCGACTACATCGAATCGGCCTGGGACGACGCCAAGCACGGCCACCTGTCCCAGGCGCCGTTCATGACCGTGCACATGCAGTCGGCGATCGACCCGTCGCTGGCGCCGGCCGGCAAGCACACGCTGACCTGTTACGCGCAGTATTTCCCGAACGAGCTCGACCCGGCGCTGGGCGGCTGGGACGCACAACGGGCCCGCGCCGGCGACATCGTGCTCGACACGGTCGCCGCGTACGCCCCCGATATCCGCGACAAGGCCATCGCCGTGGAAGTGCTGGCGCCACCGGATCTGGAAGACCGATTCGCCATGACCGGCGGGCACCAGTTCCACGGCGACATGCTGTCCACGCAGTTGCTCGACTACCGTCCGGCGCCGGGCTGTGTCGGCGCACGGACGCCGCTCGCCGGTCTCTACCTATGCGGCGCGGGCGCGCATCCCGGCGGCTGTGTCTGGGGCGCGCCGGGCCAGCGTGCGGCCGCCGCCGTGATTGCCGACCACGGCCGACGTAACACCTGACCGCCCGGGTCGGGTCCAGGCGGCGGCTCGATTAAGTCTTGAGGTTGGTGCCGGTCAGGCGAACAGGGCGTCGATATCCGCCTGGTCGAGGCTTTCGCCCTCGTCGCCACCCGCCGCTTCCGGCTCGGGCGCCGGTTCGGGCTTCTTCGCCTCAGGCTTCTTGGCCTCGGGCTTGGGTGCCGGTTCCGGCTTCTTCGCTTCCGGCTTCGGCGCCGGCTCGGGTTTCTTGGCTTCCGGCTCCGGCGCTGGCGCCGGCTTCTTCGCCTCGGCCTTCGGCGCCGGCGCTGGCGCGGGCTTCTTGGTCTCGGGCTTGGCTTCCGGCTTGGGCGCAGGCTTCGCGGCCACCGGCTTCGCTTCCGCCTGCGGCGCAGGCGCCGGCTTCTTGGCTTCCGGCTTCGGCGCCTCGGCCTTTGCAGCCGGCTGCGGCGCCGGCTCGGCCTTGGGCTCCGGCGCGGCCGCGGCATCGTCCATCAACGCGTCGACCGCGTTCTGGTCGATGCCCTCGCCCTGTAGCGCCGGACCGTTCAGCAGGGCCTTGTCGCCTTCCGGCGCGTCGGCACTGGCTTCCTGCACGTCGCCGGACCATCCCGCCGACATGTGCGCGAGCCGGTCCTCGATGAAGGTCAGCGTGTCGACGACCTTGGAGATGCGCTGGCCGGTGAGGTCCTGGAACGAGCAGGCCTCGAAGATGCGCAGGCAGTTCTCCTGCACCATGTCGCCATACCCGTCATCCGACGGGTCACCCGACATGATGGTCTCGGCGGCATCCATGATCGTGCCCGAGGCTTCCTCGGTGGATTGCACGATCGCCTCCAGCTCCTTGCCGGCGCGCGGGATGCGCTCCTGGCTGAGCTCGGTCGGCCGTAGCTCGGCGATTTCCTCGCGCGCCGTCTTGATGCGCTCGGACAGCAACCGGAACTCGCCGTAGATCGCACCGTTGATCGAAGTGAAGTAGCGGTGCATCGAGGTCAGTAAGACCTCGGTGAGCGCCGCCGCCTCGACCGGCGATATCGACTTGTCTGGTTCTGCCCTCAGGTGGTCGACGAGCTGATGAATCCCCCTGCTGACACGCTCAGGGTCCATCAGAAGTCGCCAATCACCGTCGCCATTTTGGACTTCAGGGTGGCCGCGTTGAACGGCTTGACGATGTAGTTGTTCACGCCGGCCTTCTTGGCCGCGATCACGTTCTCGGTCTTGGACTCAGCCGTCACCATGATGAACGGGGTCTTCGACAGCGAGTCGTCGCCGCGAACTTCCTTCAGAAGCTCGTACCCGGTCATCGGTTCCATGTTCCAGTCGGAGATCACCAGACCGTAGGGCTTCGCCCGCATCAGCGACAGCGCCGAGGCACCGTCGCTGGCCTCGTCCACATTCACGAAGCCAAGCTGCTTCAGCAAATTGCGGATGATGCGAAGCATCGTCTTGTAATCGTCCACGATCAGGATCGGCATGTTTGCGTCGACAGCCATTCTTCGGCCCTCGTAGATGCTCTAGACAAGCGGAGCGGACACCCGCGCCACAGCCGTCGACACTAGGTTTCAGCCTCTAACATTCAGTAAACAGGGCCGCCGCGACGCATGCGTCGGCAACATTATGGTGTTTTTGTTGCATCGCAGCGTGACTCGACGACATAGTGTGCGCCCGCAAAACGGCTTGAGCGAGAAATCGGCATGAGTGAAGCGCTGGCGTCGCACCTGGCGGCCAAGGTCAACCTGCACAAGGAGCTGCACGGTTACTTCATCGAGGACCTTGAGCCTGGCATGACCGCCTTCTACTCGCGTACCGTGACCGAGGCCGACATCGTGCTGTTCGCCGGTATTTCCGGCGACTTCAACCCGCTCCACCTGAACCGAGAATTCGGCGAGCAGACCCAATTTGGGGGCTGCATCGCGCACGGCATGCTGACCGCCAGCCTGATCTCCACCGTCGTCGGCACCAAGCTGCCGGGACCGGGCGCCATCTACATGGCGCAGAACACGCGCTTCCGCGCTCCGGTTCGCGCCGGCGACACCGTGACCGCGCGCGCCACCGTGACCGAGGTCGACCGTGAGCGTCGGCGGTGCAAGCTCGACACCATCTGCGTCGTCGGCGACGAGTTGGTTTGCGATGGCGACGCGTTGCTCCTGGTCCCCTCCAAGAAGATGTTCGACTAGGCAACCCGCCAGCGCGCTGCGTCGGCTCGCCGCCTTGCCACCGCCGCCGGCACGGGCTAAGCCGGAGGCCGCGAGGGTGAGCAAGGGAGGGGCCGGCGGATGCGCGTCTGCCGCGACTGGCGGAACATACCGGAGGAACTGCGCGGCGGCGCGGTGGCGCTGGGCAACTTCGACGGCGTGCATCGCGGTCACCAAGCGCTGATCCACGTCGCCGGCGAGGTCGCCAGCAGCAGTGGCCTGCCGCACGGCGTGTTCACCGTCGAACCGCACCCGCGCAGCGTCTTCTCGCCCGACTCGCCACCGTTCCGCCTGACCCCGTTCCGACGCAAGGTCCACCTCTTCCAGGCGCTGGGTGTCGACGTGGTACACGCGCTGCGGTTCAACGCCAGCCTGCACCAGATGCCGGCCGACAGGTTCGTGCAGGAGGTGCTGGTTGACGGCCTCGGCGTGAAGCATGTCGTCGTCGGCTACGACTATGTCTTCGGGCACAAGCGTTCCGGCGACGTCGGCGTCCTGCGCCAGCTTGCAGAACAGCACGGCTTCGCGATCACGGTGATGGAACCGGTGACGCACGGCGACGACGTGTGCTCGTCGACCATCATCCGCGTCAACCTGGAGACCGGCCGGGCGCGTCGCGCGGCAGAGTTGCTTGGCCACTGGTACCAGGTCGAAGGCCGCGTCCGGCATGGCTTCCAGCGCGGCCGCCAGCTCGGCTTCCCGACCCTGAACGTGACCTTGCCGAAGGCGTCGCTGACGCCGGCGCTCGGCGTCTACGCGGTCTACGTGTCGTTGCGCCAGGACGGCCAGGAGGTCTGGCACAAGGGTGTCGCGAATCTCGGCCGACGCCCCACCTTCGACGGCGAGGGCATCGTGCTGGAGGTGCACGTCTTCGACTTCGCCGCCGACGTCTACGGCGCGGCGGTGCAGGTCGCTTTCGTCGAGCACCTGCGGGCCGAGCGCAAGTTCGACGGGCTCGACGCGCTGAAGACCCAGATCGATCTCGACGGTCGCCAGGCGCTCGAGGTGCTGGCCCGCCCCGACAACGCCGTCGACCGCTTCCCGCTCTAGCCCAGCAGCTCGCTGCTCTCGATCACCGGAATGCCGGCTTCGGCCAGCGCCGCTTCGGCGGCGGCGTGGCTGCCGTCCAGATCGACCGAACGACAGGCGTCGCGAACGACGAAGGTCTCCAAGCCCGCCGCCTTGGCGTCCTCGGCCGAGAAGCGCACGCAGACGTCATAGGCCAGCCCGACCAGGAAGGCGCGGTTCAGCCCGCGCTCCGCGAGATAGCCGGCGAGCCCCGTCTGCGTCTTCTTGTTGTTCTCGCGAAACGCGGAGTAGCTGTCGATGTCGGCGCGGAAGCCCTTACGGATAATCATCTCCGCGTGCGGCAGGTCGAGGTCGGCGTGGAACTCGGCGCCGTTCGTCCCCTGCACGCAATGATCCGGCCACAGCACCTGCGGCCCGTAGGCGACGTCGATCATCTCGAACGGCTGCTTGCCCGGGTGACGCGAGGCGAACGACTGATGCGCCGCCGGATGCCAATCCTGCGTCAGCACGACGTGGGCGAAGCGCTGGCCCAGCCGGTTGATCACCGGCACCACCTCGTCGCCGCCCGCGATCGCCAGGTTGCCTCCCGGGCAGAAATCGTTCTGCACGTCGATCACCAGCAGCACGTCGCCGGCGGTGGGGATGTTGGGGTTGCTCATCGCGCGCTCCTCGCCTGCTTCAGCGCCCGAGCAACAGTATCACGATGCCAATGGTGACGAGCGCGATGCCGCCGAGTTCGACCTTGCTCGACCGTTCCTTGAACGCGAAGTACGAGAAGGCGAAGGTGAACAGCAATTCGATCTGGCCCAGCGCGCGCACGTAGGCGGCGTGATGCAGCGTCATCGCCGTGAACCAGCCGGCCGACGCCATCATGCCCGACAGGCCGACCAGCCCGGCGACGCGCCACGACTTCAGCGTCGCCATCACCTGGCCCGGGTCGCGAAGGCGCATGTAGGCCGCCATCACCACGGTCTGGAATACGGTCACGCAAGCCAGCGTGTAGGCCGCGTTGATCACGAAATCCCCGCCGTCCAGCGACAGCGACGCGGCCCGGTACGACACCGCCGAGATGCCGAAGAAGGCGCCGGACGCGATGCCGATACCGGTCGAGGCGTCGACCCAGCGGCGCCAGCCGGTGCCCTGCGCCGTGCTCTGGTTCAGCGAGATCATCATCACCCCGACCAGGCTGATCAGGATCGCGACCGTGGCCACGGCCGAGATCGTCTCACCCAGGATGATGACGGCGAAGATCGCGGTCTGGATCGTCTCGGTCTTGGAAAAAGTGGTGCCGACCGCGAAGTTGCGGAACGAGAAGATGTAGACCAGCAGCGCGGTCGCGGTGATCTGACCGAGCCCGCCGGTGACCATGTAGAGCAGGAAGGTCGGGTTCGGCGACGGCAGCGTGTAGCCGAACAGCCCGATCAGGATCGCAACGTACAGCGCCGCGAACGGCACCGCGAAGACGAAGCGCGCGAAGGTGGCGCCGGAGGTCTTGAGTTGGCCCTTCAGATGCTTCTGCAGCGAGGAGCGCAGATTCTGCATGAAGGCGGCGCAGATGGTGATCGGAATCCAGAGTTCCACGGGGCGGGTCTCGGCGGGTGGGAAACGAAGCGGGGAAGATGACGCGAACCGTCGGCAATGACAATCGCACCGGTCGCGGGGCCGCCTTGCGCCAGGCGCCGCCGGGTCAGCGCCGCTTCAGCTCGATCGGCTGGCCATGCGGCGTGTTGATCGTGGCCTCGGTCCAATCGCGTTTCAGGTCCGCCAGTTCCGCCGCCGAGCCCAGGCCCTTGGCGACCACCAGCTTCTCCAGCGCCGCCAGCCAGTGTTCGTAGTAGCGCTCGGCCGTGTCGGTCGCACCGGCCTGTTCGGCCGCGGCGATCTCGGCGGAGAAGAACTCGGTCCACTCCGGCCAGGTGAAGTGCCCGGCCTCGGACAGACGCACCGCCAGCGCGAAGGCGGAAGCCTGCCAGGGCTCGTCGAAGACCGGCTCGTTGCCGTCACGCTCAAGCGCCATGGAGCGCCTCCTCTGAAGCTGGTACCAACTTAGGCAAGCGAATCCCTGGAGGCTACCGTTGGCGACAGATGCGAAGCGCGGCCTGATCGAGCGGCTGGTGCCGACGCCACACGCGGTGGCGACGCTGGCCCGCCGCACGCTCTGGCTCGGCCGCCTGCGCGGCGCAGACCCGGCCACGGTATTCGCCGCGATCCATCGCCACCGCCTCTTCGGCGGCCGCCAGTCGCTCTCCGGCCCGGGCTCGTCGCTGGCGGGCACGAAGACCGTGCGCGCCACGCTGCCCACGCTCCTGCGCGACCTGGAGATCGGGACCCTGCTCGACATCCCTTGCGGCGACTTCAACTGGATGCGCCACGTCGATCTCGGAGCGACCCGCTACATCGGCGCCGACATCGTGCCGGCGCTGGTCGAGGATAACCGCCGGCGCCACGGCAACGACCACGTCGCCTTCGAGAACCTCGACATCGCCACCGACCCGCTGCCGGTCGCCGACCTCGTCCTGGCACGTGACGTTTTCATCCACCTGCCCGACGACATGGTGATGGCGGCGTTGGAAAACGTCCGAGGTTCGGGTGCGCGCTGGCTGCTGACCACGGATTTTCCGGGCGTACGGCGCAACCGGCCGGGAAAGCTCGGCGGGTTCCGCCCGCTGAGCCTGGAACGACCGCCGTTTCGGCTGCCACCGCCGCAGCGGCGCATCGCCGACGAGGACCTGTACCGTGCCTGGGGCCGGAGCCTCGCGCTATGGCCAGTCGACCAGCTCCCCGAATACGGAAAATTGCAGGGAGAATGACACGGTTCACATTTGACGATCACCTGCCCAAGAAATAAGCTGTGTGGGCAGACGAAGCCGCAAGCAATGGCCAACTCTTTGGGAGACCTACGAGATGCTGTGGAAAAAGCCGGAAGTCGTCGAGATCGCCGTCGGCATGGAGATCAACTGCTACGCCTGTGCGGAGCGGTAAGACGCAAAGTTAGCCGGTCAGGCGCACCCATTGCCGGAACGCGGCGATGAAGGTGCGTGTGCTCGGTTCGGCCGCCGGTGGCGGCTTTCCGCAATGGAACGCGAATAGCGAAGCCTGCCGGCGTGCCTGGTCCGGCGACGCGCTCGCACCACCGCAAACCCAATCGTCGTTGGCCGTTAGCGCCGACGGCGATTGTTGGTTTTTGTTCAATGCATCGCCGGATCTGCGACAGCAGATCAACGACAACCCGCCGCTGCATCCGCGCCGCGGAAAACGCGACAGCGCGATCCAGGGCGTCGTCCTGACCAATGGCGACGTCGACCACGTCGCGGGCCTGCTGAACCTGCGCGAAAGCCAGCGGCTGACGGTCTACGCCACCCGGCGCATTCTCGACGTCCTGGCCGCAAACCCGATCTTCGGTGTCCTGAACCCCGACTTCGTGTCGCGCGAGTCGGTCGAACTGGACAAGCCGTTCGCGCTGATGAATGCCGACGGCGCCGACTCCGGCCTGCGCGTCACCGCCTTCGCGGTGCCTGGCAAGGTGGCGCTCTATCTCGAAGACGCCAGCGCGGGCAGCAACTTCGGTACCCAGGACGAAGACACCATCGGGTTGTGCGTCGAGGATACCAACGATGGCCGCAGCTTCTTCTACATCCCCGGCTGCGCCGCGATGACCGACGAGCTGGCCCAACGCCTGCGGGGCGCGCCGCTGGTCTTCTTCGACGGCACGCTATGGCGCGACGACGAAATGGTCTCGGCCGGGGTCGGCGTGAAGACCGGTCAGCGCATGGGCCACATGAGCATGAGCGGCCCCGACGGCTCGATCGCGGCGTTCGAAGGCCTCGATGTCGCCCGCCGCGTCTTCATTCACGTGAACAACACCAACCCCGTGCTGCTGGCCGACTCGGCCGAGCGCGGCGAACTTGAAGCGGCCGGCTGGATGTTGGCCCGCGATGGAATGGAGCTTGAGCTATGAGCCAACTGGACAGCCCGGAGGCCCTGGAACGCGAGCTGCGCCAGATCGGCGCCGACCGCTATCACGACAAGCACCCGTTCCACCAGATGCTCAACGACGGCAAGCTGAACAAGGATCAGGTCACCGCCTGGGCGCTGAACCGCTACTACTACCAGGCTCGGATCCCAATTAAGGATGCCATCATCCTGGCGCGGCTGGACGACCCGGCGCTGCGCCGCGAATGGCGCCAGCGCATCATCGACCACGACGGCGATGGCCCCGACCAGGGCGGTATCGAGCGCTGGTTGAAGCTGACCGACAGCCTCGGCCTGGACCGCGAGTACGTGGTCTCGCTGCGCGGCCTGCTCCCGGGCACACGCTATGCCGTCGACGCCTACGCGCAGTTCGTCGGCACCAAGTCGATCCTGGAGGCGATCGCCTCGTCGCTGACCGAATTGTTCGCGCCGCAGCTCATCGCCACGCGCGTGTCGGGCATGCTCGCGAGCTACGACTTCGTTTCGCCGCAGACGCTGGCCTATTTCGACAAGCGCCTGACGCAGGCCCCGCGCGACTCCGACTTCGCGCTCGACTACTGCAAGCAGCACGCAACGACCCCGGCGCTGCGCGAGAAGGTCTGCGAGGCGTTGCGGTTCAAGTGCAACCTGCTGTGGGCGCAGCTGGACGCGCTGCACTATGCCTATGTCGAGCCCGGCCATATCCCGCCCGGCGCCTACGATCCGTCGAAGTCATGAGCGACACCGTCACCATCACCGAGGACTGCGTGCCGCAACTCGCACGCGGATGCCGCCTGCGCTTCGACGAAGCGCGCGAGCAATGGTTGATCCTGGCGCCGGAGCGCGTGTTCATGCCGGACGAGGTTTCCGCCACGGCACTGCGCCGCTGCGTCGAAGAGGGCATCACCGTCGCGCAGGTCATCGACGGTTTCGCCAAGGAATTCGACGCGCCGCGCGAGACGATCGCGGGCGATGTCGTGGCGATGCTGCAGGACCTCGCCGACAA
>CAZVLI010000101.1:0-9027 GCA_964627965.1 uncultured Rhodospirillales bacterium | reverse complement strand
GTGGCGTTGAGCGCCAGCAGGTTGGTTTGCTCGGCGATTTCCCGGATCAGATTGACGACGGAACCGATCTGGGTTGCGCTGTCGGTCAGCTTGCGGACGTTCTCTGTCGATTCCCGGGCCGATTCGGTCGCGGTTTCGACGATGGCTCCGGTCTGACTGACCTGATGCCCGACCTCGGCGAACGAGCTCGATAGTTTCTCGGCGGCGGCGGCGACGCTCTCGATGCTGCTGGCGGCGTTGCTCGACACCGTGTCGAGCTGTCCAACGCGGGCGATGCGCTCGTTGGCGCCGTTTCGCAGCGTCTCCGCGGTGCTCTCGAACTCGGTGGTTCGTTGGTCGAGATCGCTGGCGACGTCGGTGACTTCCGCCCGGAAGTCGTTGGCCAGGGCGCGAAGCTCCGCGAGGCCGCGTGCATCGGCCTCGGCCCTCGCCTCGGCCTGCTGACGCAGCGCCTCCGCTTCCGCGCGCGCGTCGTCGGCTTCCTGCATTGTCGAACGGGCGGCGTCCATCAGCATTCGCAGCTTCTCGGTCAGCCAGACCAGAACGCCGAACTGGGCTAGCAGGATGGTTGCGTGCAGCAGGACCCGCTGTATCGGCGCGCCGTCCGGGAACACCGCGGTCGGCAGCAGGAACGCCAGGGAAAGGTGATGGACCGCGACGACGCCGGTGAACGCGGCCAGCGCGCGCCAGTCCAGGAAACCGGCCACGATGGCGAGGCCGGCGAAGAAGTACATGTGCATGTCGATCTGGTAGGCGATGCCGTCGCCGTTCCAGCGGAACGCGTAGACCAGCATCGCGATCAGGCCGGCGAGGCTGATGCTGCAGGTGATCGAGGTGGTGGCGCCGGGCTTGAGCGCGAAATAGGACCACGTCGGCAGTGCCGCGAGCACCGTCGAGATGACGACGGCGGAAATCGGCTCCGCGCCGCCCATCCAGAACGCGGCAAGGCCGACCAGCAGCACGTTGAACCACAACAGGCCGATGAGCGCTGTCGTGAAGCGGTTGCGAAGGGTGTCGAGCGACAGGTTCTCACGGGTGAACGCCATGACGACAATGTCCTACTCACTACAAAGACGATTGGGTGGCATCCAACGGAAGGCACCGAAAAGCGAATTCGGCATTGACGACGAGCCAGGCACCGGCGCGATAGAGGCGCCCCGGATCCTTGCCGTCGAGGTTGCTGGCGATGACGGTCGCGCCGTCCTGGCCGACAACAGGCGACATCACGGCCGTGCTGGCCAGTCGATCGACGATGGCCGGTTGCGCCGAGGCACCGCCGAACCATCCGAGGATCGGTTCGCCGGGGCGTGGCGCGGCCGCGACGCCACCCACGCCAAGGGTGGCGGTCAGGGCCGAGACGATGATCAGCGTCCGCATCGCATTCGCCGTTGGTCTAACGCGTCGTAAGTACGCACAACGGGTTATGCATAGCGTCGGGACGTCAAAGCTCGGTTAACGTCACGCGCGTGGGCGCGGCAACGGCAACGCTACGTTTTCAGGGTAGGGGCGGTTCGCGCCTAGAGCAGTTCGCGCAGCCGCCGCGCCATCTCTTCCGGCGCGGTGTTCGGTCCGAAATGCGCCCGGTACTTGCCGCCGGCGTCCATCACGTAGATGAAGCTGGAGTGGTCCATGAGGTACGCGTCGTCCTCGCCCGGCCCCCTGGCGTAGTAGACGCGATAGGCCTTGGCGGCGCCGGCGACCTGCTCGACGCTGCCGGTCAGGCCGACCATGGTGGGGTAGAAGTGGGCGACATACTCGGCCATCTGCTCGGTCGTGTCGCGGGCCGGGTCGATGGTGATGAAGACCGGCTGGATTTCGGCGGCATCGTCGCCCAGCAGGTCGAGTGCCTGGCTCATCGCCGACAGCTCGGTCGGGCAGACGTCCGGACAGAAGGTGTAGCCGAAGTAGATCAGCATCGGCTTGCCGGCGAAGTCCTGCTCGCTCACCGTCCGGCCGGTGTGGTCGACCAGCTCGAACGGCCCGCCGATCAGCGCGACACCGCTGCCGCCGTCGTCGTCGCTGGACGGCACCAGCGACAGCACCATGACGCTCAGCGCCACCACGGCCGCCACGACCGCGGCCAGAAGGCTCAGTCTGCGTGCGGTCATCCGTTGCGCTGCCTACCCATCTGTTCGCAATATAGGTACTGGGCAACGCGACCACCACTGGGGAGGTTGGGCCGCGGCAACGGGACATGGTAGAAACACCGGCAATGTTGCGAACGACTCTCATATTTTTGGGCTTGCTGCTCCTGGCGGTGTCCGGACCCGGTCCGGCGCGGGCGCAGCTGTTCTCCGCCGACCCGATCATCGAGGCGGCACAGGACGGCGACTTCGACACGGTCAAGGAGTTGCTGGTCAAGGGCACCAACCCGAATATCCGCGACCGCAAGGGGCGGACGGCGTTGATGCATGCCGCCGTGATCGGCGATGACCGGATCGCGGCGGTGCTGCTGCGCGAAGGCGCCTTCGTCGACCTGAAGGACAAGCAGGGCAACACGGCGCTGCACTATGCCGCCGGCCAGGGCCACACCGGCATTGCCAAGGTGCTGCTCGTCGCCGGCGCCGACAAGGATCGCGAGAACCGGAGCGGCGAGACCGCGCTGATGCGGGCGGTGCGTGGCGCGCATGCCAATGCGGTGCGCGCGTTGCTGGACGCGCATGCGCGGGTCGACCTGGCCGACTTCACCGGCCGCACCGCGCTCGATTATGCGCGCGAGCGGCGGCTGGCGCAGATCGAACGTCTGCTGATCGCCGCCGCCCAGCGCAGCTAGCGCCGCGCGCTACTTCTTCGTCGTGGCCTTGGCGACCGCGGCCTTGAGCGCGCCAGTGCCGGCGTTGTCGACGTCACGGCGGACGATGATATCGGTCGAGGTCACCGGCTTGCCGTAGTAGGCGGTATTCCACGCCTTGCGGGTGGCGACCACTGCGCCCTCCAGCGAGATACCGCCGTAGAGGCCCTTGGAGCGGGCGAAGGAGACGATGTCGGCGGACAGGTTCGGGGCGGTCGCGGCCTCGACGCCGGCGCCCTTCGGCCCGACCGAGACGGAGGCTTCGGCGCCCAGCTTGACGTTCGATTCCAGCAGGCTGTTCACGCCCTTGTCGGTCATGATCAGCAGGATGATCTCCTGCGCTTCGGCGCCGATCTGGAAGCCGATCGAGCCGGCGCCCATCGTGTAGAAGGCGGGCGGGCTCCAGGCACCGGACTTCGGATCGCGGCCGAGCATCACGCCGCTGCCGCCCTCGCCGCCGATGATGAAGCCGGCCTTCAGAAGCTGCGGGACGATCAGGATGCCGCGCGCCCGCGGTGCGTACTTGCGGAACCAGCCCATGTCCGGATCGGCCTCGAAGTGGCCGAGCGTGCGCACCGCGTCGTCGATCAGCTCCTGCTCCTCGCTCGCCGCGAGCGCGGTGGCGGGCAGGCCGGCGGTGAAGGCAGCGGCGAGTGCCGCGCCGGTGAACTGGCGTCGCGTGTACATCAAGAACCTCCCTGGCGCCCGGCAGCGGGCGGTCGCTGATACCTAAGCGGCCAATCGCGGCAGATCAATGGCGGTCGCGCCGGCTGGCGCCTGTCGGCCGATCGGCGCATGATACGGAAAACAAGGGAGGGAGACGCCATGCCATTCGTCAACATCAGGATCCTCAAGGGTCATCCGCAGGCGCGCAAGGACGAGATCTCGCGCCGCGTCACCGACGCCATCGCCGAGCTCGCCGAACTGCCGAAGGAGGCCGTCTGGGTGGTGTTCGAGGATGTCGAGGCCGAGGACTGGTATGTCGGCGCGACGCCGGTCGCCGAGTTGCAGAAACAGTCCGCGAAGTCGACAGGCACCGCCGGCTCATGAGCAACGTGGAGATCCGCGACCCGCGCTTCGCGCAGGTCGTCGGCGCCGACGTCGAGTTCGAGCAGCTCGGCAGCGGCTTCATGTTCACCGAGGGCCCGCTGTGGCATCCGGAACGGCGCGACCTGCTGTTCTCCGATATGCCGGGCGACCACATGCGGCGCTGGTCCGCCGCCAACGGCGTCGAGACCGTGCGTCAGCCCTGCAACAAGTCGAACGGCATGACCTACGATCGCCAGGGCCGGGTGCTGGTGTGCGAACACGCCACCAGCCGTGTGGTGCGGATGGAAGACGGTGCCGATGACGCGGTGCTTGCCACGCACCACGGCGACAAGGAGCTGAACAGCCCGAACGACATCATCGTCCACTCGAACAACGACATCTATTTCTCCGACCCGACCTACGGGCGGATGCCGGTGTTCGGGGTGGAACGGGAGTGCGAGCTCGACTTCCGTGGCGTCTACCGGGTGAATCCGGAGAGCAAGGCCCTGACGCTGCTGGTCGACGACTTCGCGCAGCCGAACGGGTTGTGCTTCTCGCGCGACGAGTCGCAGCTCTTCGTCAACGACACCGATCGGCAACACGTGCGCGTGTTCGACATGAAGGCTGACGGCACGGTCGAGGACGGTCGCGTGTGGTGCGAGACCACGGGCGACGGCGACGGCGCGCCGGACGGCATGAAGATCGACAGCGCCGGCAACCTGTTCACCACCGGGCCCGGCGGCATTCACGTGTTCGACGAGGCCGCCAACTGTCTGGGCGTGATCCTGACGCCGGAGCGGACGGCGAACTTCTGCTGGGGCGACGACGACATGTGCAGCCTGTTCATCACCGCCTCGACCTCACTCTATCGCGTGCGCGTCAAGGTGCCGGGCCGGCCGCAGCTATTCTGAGTCGCGGGCCAGCAACCACTCGGCCAGGTCGAGCTCGAAGGCATCGTCGATGTTCACCAGATGCCGGTCGATGACGACGGCGCGGCAGTCGTACTCGATGATCGCGTCGCGCTCGAACAACGTGGCGCGGCGCACGGCGTAGCAGGCGCCATTGCGGTGGTAGTAGGCCGGGATGGTCTGGCGCAGGCTGTGCTGCGCGCCGGTCGGCAGGTAGAAGCCGATGCTGCCGTCCTCGATGGTGAGCGTCTTGTGCGGCGTGTAGTGCGCCGGCGTCCGGCTTACCGTCGCGGCCGCTGCCGCGTCCTCGTCCAGCATCGTTGCGACCGTGCGCTCGATATCCTCGGCGCGGCGCAGCGGGCTGGTCGGTTCCAGCAGCACCGAGATGTCGAAGCCCTGGCCGTAGTGCGCCTCCGCCGCGGTCCAGGCATGGCGCCACATGTCCTTCGAAGTCGCGGTGTCGCTCGACAGCTCGTCGGGGCGCAGGAACGGTGCCTCGGCGCCGTGACGTACCGCTTCGTCGGCGATCTCGCGATCGTCGGTCGAGACGACGACCCGGTCGATCCACTCAATCCCCTTGGCGAGCGCGGCAGCACGACCGACCAGCGACACACCACCGACCGTCGCCAGGTTCTTGCGCGGGATCGACTTCGAGCCGCCACGCGCCGGCACGACGGCGAAAACGGTATGACCCCGGATCACGACCCGATCTCGACGCGCCGGCCTTCCGCCGTGGACTGCCGCACCGCCTCGATCAGGCGCATGGCGTTCAGCCCGTCGGCCAGCGTGCAGGTCATGTGCGCCTCGCCGTCGAGCACGTGCAGGAACTCCTGCGCCACGGCCATGAACATGTCGTTGCGGCCGCAGGAGAACACCTCTTCCTCCCAGTGCCCGTCGGCATCGCGCGCGAGGGCGACGCGGTTGGGGTGCTCCGTCCACAGCAGCGTGCCGGTCTCGCCGAGGCAGCGGATCGTCTTCTGGTGCGGCCGGCCATAGAGGTCGAGGTGGATCTGAACGCGCAGGCCCGACTCGTAGCGCATGATCATGTCGACATTGTCGTCGGCGGTGATGTCGAGCGAGGAGATTCGATCGACGTCGGCCATCATGTCCTTCGGCATGCCGAACAGCCAGGCCGACAGGTCGATCCAGTGGCTCTCGTCGAGCAGCGCGCCGCCGCCCAGCTTGGCCGACGACATGAAGAAATCCGCCAGCGGCTCGTAGGGGTGCCAGTCGGCCAGGTGTGCCGACATCACGAACTGCGCGAACCGGATCGGGCCGACGGCCTCCGCGCGGATCAGCTCGCGCAGCCGCTGCAGCGGCGGCCACCAGCGCCACGTGTAGCCGAGCAATACCGGCGGCGCCCCGGCGTCGGCGGCGCGGGCGGTGAGGCGCTCGGCGTCGGCCAGCGTCATCGCCACCGGCTTCTCCAGCAGCACCGCCGCGCCGCTGTCGAGCGCGGCCAGCGCCTGGTCGACGTGGAAGGCGGTCGGCGAGCAAACCGCGACGGCATCGAAGCTGTCCTTCAGCGCGGCGTCGAGCGTCGGGTAGGCGATGTCGGTGGGGAACTCGTCGCGCCGGTCCTCGCGCGGGTCGACGGCGGCGACCTCCACGCCGAGCGCCTTCAGGTTGTTGGCGTGGCGCTTGCCGACGCTGCCGGCGCCCACGATCAGAATTCGTCGGCTCATCTGATGCCCTCCACCATCGCCTGATAGTGGTCCGGATCGAACGATACGTCGATGAACAACGGGCCCTTGTCCGGGCGCCAGGCCTCCATCGCGCGGTAGACCTGCTCCTCGTCGTCGGCGTGCGCGACCTGGAAGCCGAAGGCACCGAAGGTGCTGCCCCACGATCCGTCGGTCAGCAGCGGGCGCTGGGTCAGCCTGTCGTTGATCGCGCGGGTGCGGACCGAGCCGTAGCCGCCGTCTGACAGATGCAGGACCACGAGCGGCAACTTGTTCGGCGCGGCAAGCCTGGCCTCGGCGACGAAGGGCGGCAGGCCGCCGTCGCCGGTCGCCAGCACCGTCACCGTCGAACGGTCGAAGTCGGCGGCGGCCAGCGCCTGTGGCAGACCGATGCCCATATAGCGGCCGCTACCCGAGCTCAGGCACAGGTCGGGTCGCGCACTGTGCCAGGCGTGTTCGGCGACGGTGCAGAAGTAGCCCGTGTCGATCACCATGCGGCAGTCGCGCCACGTGGTCGCCGCCGCGCGATAGACGTGCGCCGGCCCGAACGGTCGGCCGAGCATGGTGGCGTCGAGATCGGCGACCGCATTGCGGGCCTCGTCCACGCCCCAGCTCTTGCCGGCCAGCGCGGCGAAGACGGCGTCGACATCGGCGCCCTGCGCCGTGAAACGGAAACCGTCGGCGCCGGGCGCGTGGATCGCTTCGACGTTCACCGCGGCACAGTCGAACGGCGCCGCGTTCAGCACTTCGCCGGCGCGCAGGCCGAGACCGACGATGAGATCGGCGTCGGCGAGCAGCGCCTTCTCCGGTGTGAGATCGAGGCCGACGCCGGTGTAGACGCCGGCGGCATGCGGCAGCCACTCGTCGACCGCGCCTTTGGCGGCGGCGGTGGTGAACACGGGCACCTGCAGCTTGTTGAGTTGCTCGGCCCAGCCCATCCGGATGGCGAGCGTGCCGGCGATAACGACGGGACGCGCCGCCTTCTCGACGTGGCCGGCGATGATGTCGGACGGACTGGCGTCGGGCGGCGGCGGCGCGTCGTCGGGAACGGTGCCGGCCAGTTCCAGCAGGACGGGACCCGGTGCCTCGCGCTCGGCCCAACTCGCCAGGCCGTCGAGGCTCGACGCCTCGCCGTCCCAGTAGCGGTGGCCCTTGGCGACGCCGCCGACCAGCGCGGCCTGGTCGAGCCGCTTGTGCGCCTTGGCCGGCGGCAGGTTCGGTGCGTAGGCCTCGGCCAGCGCCACCATCGGCCACCCCTCTAGCGCGCAGGCCGCCAGCCCCGGCACCTGGTTGGCCAGGCCGGGTCCCTTGATCGACAGGGCGTAGCCGGCGCGGCCGGTCATGCGCCCGGCGGTGCCGGCCATGATCGCCGCGCTGCCTTCGAATGCCGTCGACCAGAAGCCGACGCCGTGGTGTTCCAGGGCGTCGATCAGCTCGAGGCTGGCGCCGCTGCCCGGCACGCCGTAGAGGCGCGTGGCGCCGCGTTTGGCGATGGCGTCAGCGAGCGCGGCGATGCTCATGCTTCTTCGTCATTCCCGCGAAGGCGGGAATCCAGGCAGCGGCGGAGGAATGCGAGGTCGGCGACAACAGAATGGCGTTGCGGCCGCCTGGATCCCCGCCTTCGCGGGGATGACGGCCTGAGATGGTGGAGGCGACTGTGCGACATCACCGGAGTCCGAGGTGCGCGACGATCTTCTCCGCCGCGCGGCGGCAGACGACGCGGACGGCGTCGGGGCTGAAGCCACCGCAGTGCGGGGTGATCAACAGGTTGTCGTGGGTCTTGGCGTACTGCACCAGCGGGTGGGCGGCGATGTCGGGCTCGCCTTCCAGCACGTCGAGACCGGCGGCGCCGATACGGCCGCTCTCCAATCCGGCGAGCAGCGCGGTCTCGTCGACGATGCCGCCGCGCGAGGTGTTGATGACGATGACGCCGGGCTTCGCCTTGGCCAGCAAGTCGGGCGACAGCAGGCCGCGAGTCTCGTCGGACAGGTGTACATGAACGCTGATCACGTCGGCCTGGGTGACGAGGTCTTCGAGCGGGGTGCGCTCGATGGTGTCGGGCCAAGGATCCACGTGCGGGTCGTGGCCGAGGCAGCGCATGCCGAACGCGGCGCCGTAGCGCGCCATCCACTGGCCGATGCGGCCGCAACCGACGAGGCCGAGCGTGCGGCCGTTCAGCATCAGGCCGGGAAAGTCCTCGCGCACCCACTCGCCTTGGCGCGTGTGAGCGACGGCCGGGACCAGCTTGCGCGCGCAGGCCAGCACCAGTCCGAAGGACAGTTCGGCGGCAGGCGTAATGTTGCGCAGCAGCTCGCCGTCCTCGCGGAGCGTGCGCACCGGCGCGCCGCGCCTGTCGAGCTCGGCCCGCGCGATATGGTCGGAACCGGTGGTGGCGCAGGAGACGATGCGCAGCTTCGGCGCGGCGGTAATCATCTTGTCGGTGATGCGGACCTTCATGGAGGCGTCGAGCAGCGCATCGGCATCGGCCAGCGCGGCGGCCAGCGTGGCCGGCTCGGCCTCCGCGTGAACGCACTCAGCCTCGCCCGCGACCTCGCGCAGGCTGTCGAAGCCTTCGGGCGCGCCGACGTAGACGATCCTGGTCATGCGAGGTGCAGCC
>CAZVLI010000100.1:8857-9087 GCA_964627965.1 uncultured Rhodospirillales bacterium | reverse complement strand
ATCGATCCCTTGCCCTTGCTGCCGGCGACATGCACCAGCGTGAGATCGTGGTGCTGTTCCACCAGCTTGATTTCCGCGGCCAGCCGGGCGCGGTCGACCTCGACGCCGGCGAGGCGGGCGCGCAGCTCGTCGGCGCGCAGGCGGGCCTCCCGGTCGTCGATGCGCAGCACGGGATCGCCTTGCGCGAGCGCGGTGCCTCCGCCGGCCGGCATCTCGACGATACGCCCGGC
>CAZVLI010000100.1:0-8847 GCA_964627965.1 uncultured Rhodospirillales bacterium | reverse complement strand
GGTGGGGCTGAGGATCACGGTGTCGGCGGCGACCCGGGCGTCGATCTCACTGACGTAGGCGAACCGGTGCGCCAGCCACTGGCCGCCAAAGATCAGCACCAGGGCCAGCATCGCCAAGCCCAGCAGCCAAGGCAGCCAGCGCAGCCGCCGGCGCGGCGCCGGCGAGGCGACCGACAGGTTCTCGTCGGCTTCGGGTGAGCTTCGGGCCTTCACGACGCGTCCCGCTCGTTGGTGGCGACTGGCGGCAGGTCGCCCAGCCGTTGCGCGCGCGCCAGCAATCGTTCCAGCACGGCCTGGCAGGCGGCGACGTCTTCCGCCGGAATGCCGTCCAGCAGCCGTTGCCAGACCGCCTCCTGCACGTCGTAGAGCGGGGCCAAGCGGGCGCGCGCGGCGGGAATCAAGTGCACGGTCTTGTAGCGACGGTCATGTGCAGCTTCGCGCCGCTCGATCCAACCGGCTCGGGCCAGCCGATCCAGCAGGCCGACGAGGGTGGCGCCTTCGATGCCGATCGCCTCGGCCAGCTCCTTCTGCACCACGCCATCGCCCTTCTCGTCGAGCGTGCGCAGCACCAGCCACTGCGGAAAACTGAGCCCGTGAACGTGCATTTGCCGGTTCAACTCGACCCGGAGCATGCGCCCGACATTGGCGAGCGTGCGGCCCAGCGTTTCGTGGCGGCCAATCTGGTTCATGTGGAAATAATTAGCCTGCAAACTATTAACGTCAAATGTATGGGGTGCATGGCTCGTATGCGTCCTTGGAGCGGTCGCGGGCATGGGGGTACTCTCTGGCGGACATGATTTTCGCGCCGATTTTCCGCCTTGGTCGTGCCGGCCTGTTGCTCGGCGGCCTGCTGCTCGCCACGCCGGCGGCCGCCGATGCCCTGGGCGAGGGCGCGGCAGCCTACGCCGCCGGCGACTATCCTCGTGCGGTGGAGCTGTGGACGGCGGCGCTGAACCAGGCGGGCGATAATGCCGGGCGGCAAGCCGCTCTGGCGCGCCGGGCGGAGGCCTATGCGGCGCTCGCCGATGACGCCAAGGCCATCGCCGACCTGGAGGACGCGGTCGGCCTGGCACGCGGCGGCGAGGACGCGGAGACGCTGGCGCGGCTGCGGGCGCAACTCGGCAAGGCCTACCTGCTGTCCGGCCAGCCGGAGGCGGCGGCGACCGAGATGCGGCTGGCGCTCGCCATCGCCGAACCGCCGATCCTTCGCGCCGCAATCCTGAACGACCTTGGCAACCTGCAACTGCAGCGCGATCCGAAGGCGGCCGCCGACAGCTACGCCGCGGCACGGCGCCTGGCCGAGGCCGGCGGCGACCGGGCCTTGCTGGCGGCCTCCAGCATCAATCTCGGGCGGCTGACGATCCGTGCCGGCGACGTCGAGGCGGCCGAAGGACACCTGGCGGCGGCGCACGCGGCGCTGTCGGGCCTGCCGGACTCGGCCGGGCGATCCAGCGATCTGGTCGCCATCGGCCGCTTGCTGATGGATCTGGAGGCCCGCGCCGCGCAGTCGACGCCGTCGCGCCAGGCCTTGGCCTACACCGCACTTCGTGACGGTCTGGCGGCGGCGGAGGCGGTCGGCGATCCGCGTAGCCGTTCCTATGCGCTCGGCATGCTCGGCCGGCTCTACGAGACCCGGGCGCGGTACGACGAGGCGATGCGGCTGACCCGCGCGGCGTTGTTCGAGGCGCGTTCGGTGTCGGCGCCGGAGATCGTCTACCGCTGGCACTGGCAGCTCGGTCGGCTGTGGTGGGCGAAGGGCGATCTGGCACAGGCGCGCGACGCCTATGCGCTGGCCATCGACGCGTTGCAGCGCATCCGTTCCGACCTGGTGTTCGGCTACTCCGGCGGCGAGAGCTCGTTCCAGAGCGCGGTGAAGCCGGTCTTCGTCGAATACGCCGACCTACTGCTGCGCGAGGCCGACACGCTGGCCGGCAAGGCGATGACCGACAAGATCATCGAGGCGCGCAGCGCGGTGGAACTGCTGCGCACCGCCGAGCTGGAGGAGTATTTCCAGGACGACTGCGTCGCGGCGCTGCAGTCCAAGGTGACCGGCGTCGACCAGCTCGCCGAGCGCACCGCCGCGCTGTACCCGATCATCCTGGCCGACCGGCTGGAACTGCTGGTAAGCTTGCCGAGCGGGCTGGTGCGCGAGACCATCGAGGTCGACGAGGCGACGGTCTCGGACCAGGTGCTGCGCTTTCGCCAACTGCTGGAGAAGCGCACCACGCGGCAGTACATCCGCCCGGCGCGGCAGCTCTACGACTGGATGATCCGGCCGATCGCCGACAAGCTGGCGGCGGAGGAGATCGACACACTCGTCGTGATTCCGAACGGGCCGCTGCTGACCATTCCGCTGTCGGCGCTGCATGACGGCAAGAAGCACCTGGCGGAGAGCATGGCGGTGGCGGTGGTGCCGGGGCTGACCCTGCTCGACCCGCGGCCGATCCCGCGCCAGAACCTGCAGGTGCTGATCAACGGTTTGACCGAGTCGGTCCAGGGCTTCGCGCCGCTGCCGGCCGTCGCCGGCGAAGTCGAGGCGATCCAGCGCATCTTCGGCGGCCAGGTACTGCGCGACCAGGATTTCCAGATCCGCCGCATGCAGAGCGAGCTGGACGAGACGCCGTACTCGATGATCCACATCGCCAGCCACGCACAGATTACGTCGGAGGCGCAGAACTCCTTCCTGCTGGCCTACGACGGCAAGCTGTCGATGGACGGTCTGGAGCAGTTCGTGAAGCTGAGCCAGTTCCGCGACGATCCGGTCGAGTTGCTGACGCTCAGCGCCTGCGCCACCGCGGCCGGCGACGAGCGCGCGGCGCTGGGGCTGGCCGGCATCGCGATCAAGGCCGGTGCGCGGTCCGCCGTGGCCTCGCTCTGGTTCATCAACGATGCCGGCACCTCGACCCTCGTGGCCGACTTCTACGAGCGGCTGGCGGATCCGGCGACGTCGAAGGCGAAGGCGCTGCAACAGGCGCAGATCACATTGATGAGCGACCGCCGCTACCGCCACCCGATCTACTGGGCGCCGTTCTTGTTGATCGGCAACTGGTTGTAAGAGAGTGCATTCCGTGTTACGTTACGCGGAATGATCAAGAGCTTTCGCGACCGGCCGACGGAGCGCTTGTTCCTGGACCAAAGGGTGCCGCGCTACGCCATGATTGAGCGGATAGCGCGGCGGAAATTGCTTTATCTGCACGTCGCCACGTCGCTTAACGATCTGCGCGTGCCGCCTGGGAACCGGCTCGAGGCACTACGTGGCGACCGCGCCGGTCAGCACAGTATCCGCATCAACGATCAGTGGCGGGTATGCTTCCGCTGGGATGCTGGCGACGCCTACGAAGTCGAAATCGTGGACTACCATTGAGGACAAGGCAGCGATGGCTACGGAAGCAACGCAGCTTGACCTGATCACACCGGGCGAAGTTCTGCTGGAGGAATTCATGCACCCGCTCGGGATCAGTCAGCAGCAACTCGCGCGCGACATCGATGTGCCGGCGGGACGGATCAACGAGATCGTACGTGGCCGCCGGGCGATCACCGCCGACACGGCCCTGCGTCTGGCGAAGTACTTCGGTACCTCGCCAGAGGTTTGGCTGGGGTTGCAGATGGAGTACGAATTGCGGCGAGCGCGTCGCGAGACGTGGCCAGAGATTGAGCCACGAATTCGACCGCGCAGCGCGGCCTAGGTGAGCGGCGTCACTTGTCTGTGGTTAACGCGTGCTCACATCCAGACCGGAACAAGGGAGTGACTTCGATGCGTAAGCTTGCCTGGATATTCGCCGGACTGATGCTACTGGGCGGTCCCGCCGCCGCGGCCGACAACGCTGCCTCGCAACCCGCGCCGCAGCCGGAGCGCATCGTGGTGGCGCAGTCCGCGAACAAGGTGATCAGCTTCCGACCGAAGGTGAAGGGTGCGCCGACGCGGCGTTCCGGCGGGGCCAGCCGCGGGCCGGCCGACACCAACACCGCGGCGCTGAGCGTGCTTGCCACCGAGGACACCGGCCTGACGACGGCCGCGTCGCCGAAGCTGGTCTGGTTCGTTTCCGAGGATGTCGATGCGACCGTCGAGTTCGTACTGATCGGCGCCGAGGCGATCGATCCGAACGTGCAGAAGGTGTTGCCGTCGCCGGTGAAGAAGGGCTTCCACGTCATCGACCTGAGCCAGTTCGGCGCCGAGCTGAAGGTCGGCGAGGAATACATCTGGTCGGTGGCGCTGGTACACGACGACGCCAAGCGCTCGCTCGACGTGGTCTCCGAGGGCACCATCCAGCGCGTCGAGGCGCCGGCCGGGCTCGGCGACGTTGCCGGCAAGCCGGCCGCCGATCAGGCGGCGGCCTATGCCGGCGAGGGCATCTGGTACGACGCCATCGCCGCGCTCGACAAGGCGATCGCCGACAACCCGGGCGATGCCGGCCTGAAGCAGTCTCGTGCCGACCTGCTGCGCCAGGTCGGCCTGGAGGACGCCGCCAAGTTCGGCGGCGGCTAAGGAGTTGCTCCACCTTTCGCGATCTGCTGCCATACCGGCTCCGCAGATCGCGAGGGTGGCATGACCGTCGACAGCTTTTCCGCGCACCGACAGACCGATGACAGCGTGACCATCGAGGGCGCCAGCACCGCCGTGCTGGTGGTCGACATGGTCAACGACTTCTGCAAGGAGGGCGGCGCCATGGTGCTGCCCGGCTACGAAGCGCTGGTCGGGCCGCAGAACCAGGTGATCTCGGCAGCGCGCCAGGCCGGCGCGCCGGTTGTGTTCATCGCCGACACGCACCGCCGCCACATGCGCGACGAGCGCGAGTTCCGCAAGCGCACGCCGCACTGCATCGAGGGCACCTGGGGCGCGGAAGTGATCGACGATCTCGACCGCCAGCCGCACGACCCGCTGGTGATCAAGCGGCGCTATTCGGCCTTCTTCAACACCGACCTGCACCTGACGCTGATGGACCTGAAGGTCCGTTCGGTGATCGTGATGGGCGTGGTCACCAACATCTGCGTGCGTTCGACAGTGCATGACGCCTTCTTCCTCGGCTACGAGGTGGTGGTGCCGGAAGATACCGTCGCCGCGACCGGCCCGCGCGAGCAGGAAAGCTCGCTCTATGACATCGCCACCCACTTCGGCACGGTCTCGACTGCCGAGGAGGTGGCCGGCGCGCTCATCGCCGGCACCCCGATCCACAACCGAGAAGCGGCGTAGCCGCCGAACCGAGAGGAAATCTCCCATGACCACCGTCGTCGTCGGCGGCGCCGGCTTCATCGGCCGCCGCTTCATTCCCCTGCTCGTCGAACGCGGCGAGGACGTCGTCTGCATGGACATCGCCGCGACGAACGCCTTCGACTCCCTCGGCGACAAGGTGAAGTGCATCCGCGGCGACGTCACCCAGTTCGACGACGTGATGGGCGCGGTGCTGGCGCACAAGCCGCAGCGGCTTGTGAATTTGAGCTACTTCATCGGCCTGCTGCCGGCACACCAGGCGACCAAGCTCAACATCGTCGGGATGGACAACTGCTTCGAGGCGGCCCGGCTCGGCAATGTCGGGCATACCGTCTTCGCGTCGTCCATTGCCGTGAGCGGCAAGCAGGCGCGTTTCGGCGAACGGCCGGCGAACGAGGACGACGACCGCTTCGGCGACACGCAGTACGCCACCTGCAAGATCTTCAACGAGCATCAGGCCGCCGACTACAGCGACCAGTACGGCATGACGATCACCTGCATCCGGCCCGCGAACGTCACCGGCTTCGACAAGATCTTCGGGTCCATCGACCACGTGAACGTCGTCACACATCCGGCGCGCGGCCAGGCGATCAGCTTCCCGTTCAAGGACGCGCCGCGCACGCCGATCCACGTCGACGACATGGCCGAGGTGTTCGCCCGCGTGACCATGACCGACAAGCCGAGGCATCGGATCTACAACTCCGGCGGCGTCCACATCACCATGGGCGAGATCGCCGACATCGTTCGCGAGTTCATTCCCGACGCCGACATCAGTTTCGAGAAGGAAACCGGCGGACGCGAGATCGCCGAGAACTTCCTGGTCGACAACTCGCGGCTGATCGAGGAGTTCGGCGTGCAGTACAAGCCCTACCGCGAGCGCGTGCTGCAGATCATCAACGACGTCCGCACCGTCGACGGCAAGCCGCCGCTGAAGGGCTAAACCGGCAGGCCCAGCTCCGCCAACTCGGCGCGTAACGTCTCGGCGTCGCGGAAGTGCAGGGCGTTGATGCCTAGCGCTCGCGCGCCGGCGACGTTCGGCGGGTTGTCGTCGATGAACACGGTCTCGCCCGCGCTGACGCCGAAGCGGTCCAATGCCAGGTGGAAGATCGCCGGGTCCGGTTTCATGCAGCCGACTCGTCCGGAGACCACCACGTCGCGGAAGCTGTCAACGAAGCCGAAGCGATCGGCCGGCGGCGGAAACGGCTCGGCCGGCCAGTTGGTAATGGCGAACAGCGGTACGTCGGCGGCCTGCAGCGCGCGCAGGACGACCTCGGTCTCCGGCATCGGCCGCATCATCTCGTCGAAGCGGCTGTACCAGGCGCGGATCAAGGACTCGTGCTCCGGGTGCTGGCCGACGAGTGTCTCGGTGGCCTCGTCATTGTCGCCGCCGCGATCCTGTCGCTCGTGCCATTCCCTGGTGCAGACCTCGGCGAGGAACCGCTCCATCTCGGCGGCGTCGCGGATCAGCTTGCGGTAGAGGTGGCGCGGGTTCCAGTCGATCAGGACACCGCCCAGATCGAAGATCACCGTGGTCGGCGAGGTCACGTCAGGCGTGGCCGGCGTCGGTCGACAGGAAGGACACGTCGACGCCGACCTTGGCGATCGCGCGCGCCCACTTGCTGTCCAGGTCGAGGTCGAACACCAGGTCGTAGTCGGCCGGGCAGTGCAGCCAGCCGTTGGCCTGGATCTCGCCGTCGAGCTGTCCCGGCGCCCAGCCGGCATAGCCCAGCGCCAGCATCGACTGGCGCGGGCCTTCGCCGGCGGCGATGGCGCGCAGGATATCGACCGTGGCGGTCAGCCCGAAACGGTCGTCGACCACCATGGTGCTGTCCTGGCGATAGTCGCCGCTGTGCAGCACGAAGCCGCGGCCGGTCTCCACCGGGCCGCCGAAGTGGACATTCACGTCGTTGTCGACGTCGGTCTCGATGTTGAGCTGCTCCAGCAGCCCTTCGAAGGTGATGTGGTCGACGAGCTTGTTGACCACCAGCCCCATCGCGCCCTGGTCGGAGTGCGCGCACAGGTAGATCACGGTGCGCTCGAACCGCGCATCCCCCATCGTCGGCATGGCGATCAGGAGTTGCCCTTCCAGATAGCCGGCGCTGGCTTCGCTGCTACTCATGGGCGGGTCACGAGAAATTCAAACATAGGACAGTCATTCTAGCCCTATATGTCGACGACCATGCAAACGTTCAATGGCATCGCGATGGCCGTGGCCTTGCTGGGGGCGACCGGCGCGGCGGCGGCCGACGCCGCCAGCGAGTGGGTCGACCTGCAGGACGCGAAGGTGCGCCTCGTCGCCGCGTCGCACGGACTGGACGGCGATGGCGCGGCGCGGCTGGGTCTACAGATCGTGCTGGCCGACGGCTGGAAGACCTACTGGCGCGAGCCGGGCGAGGCCGGGTTGCCGCCACGCGTCGACTGGTCGGGCAGCGAGAACCTGGCGGAAGCACGGTCCGACTACCCGGTGCCGCACAGATTCGAGAGCTTCGGCATGACCAGCCTGGGCTACGGCGACGAAGTGGTGTTTCCGATCGCGCTGCGGGCGACGGATGCCGCCGGCGCGGTCGCGGCGCGGCTGGCGGTCGATTTCATGGTCTGCGAGCGGATTTGCGTGCCGATGCACGCCGAACTGGCGCTGGATCTGTCGGCCAATGACAACACGAGCAGCACGCATGCCGAGACCATCGACCGGCATGCGGCGCGGGTGCCGGGCGGTCCGTCGTCGGCGGGCGTGAAGATCGACACGGTGACCGTCGCGGACGGCCGGCTGCGTGTGGAGGCGATGGCCGAGACGCCGTTCAGGGCGCCGGATCTGTTCGTGGAGGCGGGCGGCAAGGTTGGGTTCGGCGCGCCATCGGTCGAACTGATGGAAGGCGGGCGACGCGCGGTGCTGCATTTGCCGGTCAGCGGCGATGTCGCCGGCGAGCGTATCGTCTTGACGCTGGTCGACGGCGACCGCGTCCTCGAACAACCCTGGACCCTGCGCTAGGCGGCTACGGCTCTTTCAGGTCGCGCAAGTGTTTGCGCATGTGGCCCATGGCGAGGCGCAGGCGCGATTTCACGGTACCCAGCGGAATGCCGGTCTTCTCGGCGATCTCGCGATGCGACTGGCCGTCGATGAAGGCGGCGCGCAGCAGGTCGGCCTGCTGCGGTGGCAGGGTGCGAATCGCCGCCTGCACCCGGGCCTGACGCTGCGCCTGGTCGACCTGCACATCCGGCGGTGTCTCCGGCGCCGGCGCCAGGGCCGGATCATTGGGGTCGAATTCCGGACGCCGCTCGCGTCGCAGCGCGTCGATGCGCTTGTTTCGCGCGATCGTGAACAGCCAGGTCGCGACCGCCGCCTGGCGCCGGTCGAAGGTCTGGGCCCGGCGCCAGACCGTGACCATGGTTTCCTGGGTCAACTCGTCGGCATGCGCCGGCTCCGCGCCCAGCCGCATCAGGTAGGCGCGTATACGCGGCGAAAACGTCCGGAAGATTGCCGCATAGGCCTCCCGGTCGCCGGAACAGGCGACGGCCTCCATCTGGTCGGCGAGCTGGGCCGAGTCCGACTTGGCCGGACGCGAGACGGTCCTGGGCATCGCCGCCATTAAACGGCATGCGTCACGCGGTCACAAGCCGCTTCGATCGCCTGTGCGGTC